>CBDUTM010000304.1:0-3030 GCA_965369985.1 uncultured bacterium
TTGTTTCGGGTGGCGGAGCATGGCTGACGCTGTCTGACAGTACTATGAAACGGAATATAAAGCAGGTAAACACGGAAGAGATCCTGAATATGGTCATGGAGCTGCCGATAAAAAGGTGGAATTACAAATCTCAACGAGAGGAAATAGAACATATAGGTCCAATGGCACAGGATTTCTATTCGATCTTCAATGTTGGAGATAACAACGTAACTATCTCTACTATTGACCCATCAGGAATAGCGCTGGCTGCAATTCAAGAACTCTATAAGAGCACAAAGAAATTGCAAAGCAAAACTGACGAGATCTCGGAATTGAGGAGAGAATTACGAGAGCTACGCGAAATACTTAATGGTATGGTAACCAACAACGTAAGATAAAATTAGAGGATTATTGAGACACTAAGCGAAATAGCATGAAACTGATTAAACGACATAATAGAAGATTCTTCGGCAAGATGAGGACGGTTATGATATCCGTTCTTACTCTGATCGTTATGTCGCACAGCTCAGCTCTTTCGTTAAAGGCGGCTGATAAATCGAGGACAAAAAATCAAGTAAATAAAAATGCCACAATGATAGTCGGTCCGATAAAACATAGAAGCGCGATCGGTCAGCCTATCATCGGAAGACACAGCGGAGTATCGGTACATGGATTCGCAGGTATTATCTATGCGATATCTCAGCCGCCGAGGGTTGAAAGCGTACCGATCACTGTTGCCATAGAGGATTCAATTTATGAGTATCAGATTCTCGCATCCGACGCAAACGGCGATGAGATATTCTTTACGGTATTGGATGCTCCATCAGGTCTGACTGTCAATGCAGACGGAATTGTTTCGTGGACACCATCTCAGGAAAATGTTGGTTTGAATGATGTTCAAATAGCCGTTTATGATGACCGCTCAGATAGCACATTACAGACATGGAGTATTGAAGTAAGCGATCAAAATAATGCACCAGTAGTTTCGGGAATTCCGGATATATCCTTCCCTGAGGATTCCACATTTACAATTGATCTTGATGTTTATGTGACAGATGTCGACAACGACAGCTCAGAAATGACATGGACAGTGGATATCATAGTCGATACGACTGCCGTAGTGACGGATATTGAGAATGGAGTAAGCAAATCTGGCAGTTTCGGTGATCTCAAAGATAAATCGGTCTTCACACAGAATATCGCAGATGAGATGGAGAATAAATCCGGTGTAACAGATAATAGCGTAACCTATAGAAGCAGGCAGACATCAGCAAGAAGCGCAGTAATGATACAATATTCAAGCGATGGTGAAGCTATTGATAGCCTGACTATTTCTATTGACTCGTTGAGTCACGTGGCAACATTCACAACACCCGCGAACTATTTCGCATCGGATATTTTAGTTGTCTTTAGTGCGACAGACCCGGGTGGATTATCAGGTTCAGACAGCTCGACAGTGAATATTATATCGGTGAATGACGCTCCTGTTTTGGCAGGAATACCTGATATTGTATTCAACGAAGACGATTCTCTGCTGATTCATTTCGAAGATTGGTTTGATTTCGTTCATGATGCTGACAACGCTGATTCCACGCTGATATGGTCTATCAGCACATCAGACAGTGATTCAATTTTTGTGCTCGTCCAAGGCGATAGTGTTCTATTTAATGCGCCTGAAGACTGGTTCGCCATCAACCGCGATACGATCACGGTCACCGTTCGTGATTCAGCAATCGAAAGTTCGATACGGGTAGCAGTACATGTTCTTCCGGTGAATGATGCTCCATCGCTGAGTAGTCTTCCGGACACACTTACATTCGGATTTGACTCTACACTTGTGATTGATATCAGCGATCTTGAAATAGACATTGATGATCCTGACTCCCTGTTAAAATGGCACGCCGAGTTCAAGAATCACGGTGACAGCTTACTCTTCTTCAATATTCTCGGAGACAGTATAATAGAGATAACCAGCGGATTTGAGGGTATTGGCGAAGATACATTGATGCTGACCGTGACTGATACAAGCGGAGCGAGCGACAGCACTACGATATTTATCCAAGTTGTCCCGTCAGTAGGAGTGGATGACGGGTTCGACGCATTACCGGAAAAATTTGAATTGTTCCAGAATTATCCAAATCCATTTAACCCGACTACGACGATCATGTATGCTCTGCCGGTTAGAAGCGACATAACCTTGCGCATTTATAATCTAATGGGTCAGGAAATACTGAAAATTTCTCACGAGGATATGAGTGCAGGGTATCACGAGCAAAAATGGAACGGTCTCAATCAGAGCGGTAGAGAAGTAGCCAGCGGAATCTATATATATAGGCTCAAAGCAGGTGATTTCGTTGAGACCAAGAAAATGTTATTGCTGAAATAACAATGGTATTAATATATTTAATTATTAGAAGAAAGAGAGTTAAAAGATGATCTATAAAGTCTCTGCGAAAGTTAATCAAAACAAGGCTAATGAGTTTTATCAGCTGCTTACAGGTGGTAGTTTAGAAAATCAAGAGCCTGATGGTCCGGAGATATTAGCCTCGATGGATAGAGCAACGATGGACTCGTCGGGCTTAGTTAGGTGGACAGAATTATGTTATTGCTCAACTCCTTTGAAACATGAACGAACAACGGTTTATGATGAATATTTCTCTGAATTACAGACCGAAGAGACAACGAGTCATGAAAAGTATGATGGAGAATCGTTTTTACAGCATCTATCCAAATATTAATTCTCGCAACAGTATAACGAATAAGAGAGATAATACGTAAGCAAGACTACGGTCAATTGTGACAGTTAACATATATTTTTAAATCATGGCAAAGAAACAGATCAAAATTACGCATAAGCCCTCAGGCACAGTTATAGCAGAGGGTCCGCTTGGATGGGGGATCACACCTTTTGAGGGGAATTACTACATTCGTAAAAAATATTTAAAGACCGACAATATGAAACCAAATTTTATTCCCGGTTTGTGTTCCTACAAATTCTTAGATGTTTGGATGGACCTGGAAGGATTCCGTCGCTCCCGGCATGCGCATTCT
>CBDUTM010000305.1:0-3024 GCA_965369985.1 uncultured bacterium
GAAGGGATTAGGAGAGATTCAGCGACGAGACGGTAAAACTAATGTAACGATCAACGCGTTTACCACGGAAGAGAATCAAGAAGGTATCCACGATAAAGTCAGAACAGCCATGGCAGGCTTAACACTCCCTCGAGGGTATTCTTGGACGTTGGGTCAAAGGTTTCAACGTCTCCAGGAATCTAATGACGCACAAAAATTCGCGCTTGTACTTGCCATTACGTTTGTATTTCTTCTGATGGGCGTATTGTTTGAATCATTTGTCCTGCCGCTTTCGGTGATCGTTTCAATTCCATTATCATTCTTTGGAGCGTACTGGCTGCTTTACATAACCGGGACTCCTTTCGATCTTATGGCAATGATCGGGCTGATAATATTAATAGGTATAGTGGTGAATAATGCCATCGTACTGATCGATATGATAAACAGACTCAGGAAAGAAGGACTTTCGAGACAAGAAGCGATCATTGAAGCAGGGCACCATCGTTTCCGTCCGATTCTGATGACAGCGTTTACAACCATATTCGGAATGTTGCCAATGGCAGTAGGAAACGCAAACCTCATCGGGATGCCGTATGCTCCGCTCGGTAGAGTAATGATAGGCGGGCTGTTGTCTTCAACTGCTCTGACTCTCATTGCAGTTCCGTTGTTTTACACATTCTTTGACGACCTGCGTCTAACCTGGAGCAAAGTTCAGATTTTGGCTTTCGCCCGGAACAAGGTGAAAGAGTAAAGAAAACTTAAACAAAGTAAAACTCATAAGGGCAGGGTATTTCACCTTGCCCTTATTTCTATTATACCGGTCTGATGAACATTCTTTTATCTTGCAGCATCTTAAAAAAGGAACTAATTTAAATAACAGAATAAGGGGAACAAAACTGAAGAAAAAAGACGAAATAGAAGTTAAAATAGATTCCTTAGGGTTTGGTGGTAAAGGATTTACCAAAGTAGACGGATTAGCTCTGTTTGTGCGTAATTCTCTGCCGGGACAGACTCTTAAGGTGAAAATAATAAAGAAACGAAAAGGCTTCGCAGAAGCGATTCCAATGAGCGTTATTGAACAATCAAAGCACTATGTTGATCCTGAGTGCCCTCACTTCAAATATTGCGGTGGATGTTCGCTGCAAAATCTCAACTATAGCGAACAACTTGAACAAAAATCGAGACAGGTTGGAGAAGTACTTCAGCATATCGGCGGTGTGAGCGGCGTAGAAATTGACCCGATAATCGCCGCACCTGCTGTTTTTTATTACAGAAACAAGATGGAATTTTCGTTTTCGAATAAAAGATGGCTTACCGATGAGGATGAACAGAAGCCAAAGGACTTTGCACTTGGATTGCACGTTCCTGGGAATTATGAAAAAGTCTTAGACATCGATGATTGTAGATTACAATCCGAGATTTCCAATAAAATATTAGCAAGCGTTAAGAAATCAGCGCAGGAACATAAATTCAAAGCATATGACAGTAAAAGTCATTCCGGCAACCTGCGTTACCTGATCATCAAACAAGCGGCAAATAGCAGCGACCTGTTCGTGAATATAGTAACGAAATATGACGAACCGACGAAACTCGACAAAATTGTAAAGAGATTGATAAAAGACTGTCCTGAAATCACTACCGTTGTAAATGTTGTCAATGATAGTGTTGCGTCAACGGCTTATGGAACCAAGGTGAATGTGATGCACGGTTCCGGATTATTCAATGAAACAATCGGCTCGGTAAATCTTGAACTCGGACCTCAGGAATTCCTGCAGACCAATACAAAAGCAGCAGAATTATTATATGAAAAGATAATTGATTATGCCGAGCTGAACGAAAAAATGACTGTCTTCGATCTCTACAGCGGTGTTGGGTCGATTTCCATCAGCATAGCTTCTCAGGTTCAGAAAGTAACTGGTTTTGAATTATTGCCCGAAGCAGTGGAGAGCGCCGGAAGAAACGCCGGAGCCTATGGTGTGTTGAATTGCAATTTCATTTCAGGTGACATGCGAGAGCTGTTCAGGGATGTGGATTATATAAGGAAAGTTCACGGAACGCCTGACATTATAATACTTGATCCCCCGCGAAGCGGTATTCATCCGAGTATGCCGAAACGGATCTCAAATCTAAAACCTAAAAAGGTGATCTACGTTTCCTGTAATCCGGCGACGTTTGCCCGGGACATAAAGTTATTTGATGAAAGAGGATATAAATTAGTTAAAATTCAGCCGTTTGATTTATTTCCTCATACACCTCATATAGAATTGGTATCGTTATTAGTGCCAAAAAGTGATTGATGCTGATATTTATTGAATATGAATCATATTAGGGTATATATTTTTAGTAACAATTAAACGGGCTGGAATTGTTCTCTTATTATGTTTAAAACGATAAAATCAGCTATGAACATTTTGATCGAAGGCGTTGTGCTCAAGGTCTTTATTGTGATTTTTTCGGTGATGACCGCTGGCGCTGTGGTCGTGTTTTTCTTTGAAAGAGAACAAAACAAGGAACACTTCGACACAATATTTCAGTCAGTCTGGTGGGCTCTTGTTACAATGACCACAGTCGGATATGGAGATAAAGTACCTATTACTGTAGGAGGACGATTAGCGGGAGCTGTGATAATGTTTTCAGGAGTTGCTCTTGTTTCCATATTCACGGCTACTATTTCTTCTATTTACGTTGCGAGAAAAATTCGAGAGGATAAAGGTTTGGAACAAATTAATATTGAAAATCACATAGTTTTGTGCGGTTGGTATGACCACTCTGAGTCAGTGTTGGAATCGCTAATGAAGCTCAACGATTCAAAAGAACTCAACATCGTACTTGTTAATGAGCTTCCCGAAGATGAAGTAAATAATGTTCTTTTCAAGTATAAAGGCGTAAACATAAAATACGTTCGGGGCGATTTTACGAGTGAGGCGGTACTTGAGCTTGCAAATGTAAAAAAGGCTCATTCGGTGCTTATAGTTCCTGATTCCAGCACACTATCTACAAGTGATCCTGATGAGAGGACTGTTCTCGCTACTCTGACATTGAAGG
>CBDUTM010000306.1:0-3022 GCA_965369985.1 uncultured bacterium
ACCAAATAAAGGAAATCTACTATTACCAACGGTTAGATGGATTTTGTACAAATTATGGAATTTAGTATATTATGTGGGCTTTATCTGAATTGTTCTATTTTTATTTTGTATCGTTTTAGCTTTGAATAGAGCGTGCTTCTCTGAATACCAAGAATTTCTGCTGTTCTTGTGGTATTTCCCTTGACCGTTTTTAATACTCTGCATAAATAATCTTTCTCGTGATCTGCTAAGCGAACTAAGTTTTTATCCTGCCTTCTGTCGGTGATAGATTGATCTTTAACTTGTGGAGGGAGATTTAGATGAGTTATAATCGGTTTCTCGGTTAACATGATCGCGCGTTGAATCACATTTTCTAATTCTCTCACGTTGCCCGGCCAGAAATATGATAAAAGATAATCTACAGCCTTAGACGTAAAACCTTTCACGGTCTTCCCCGCTTCACTTCCATATTTTATTAAGAAATGATCGATCAATAACGAGACGTCTCCTTTTCTCAGCCTCAATGGAGGTAGGTAGATCGGGATGACATGTAATCTGTAGAATAAGTCTTCTCGAAAACTCCCATCTTTGATCATGCTGCCCAGATCCTTGTTCGTAGCCGTAATTATACGTATATCGATCATTCTATTTTTTGTTTCTCCGACTCGTCTGATATATCCCTCTTCTAAGGCGCGCAAAAGTTTAACCTGCACATCTTTACTAATGTCGCCAATCTCATCTAAAAATAGAGTTCCTTGGTCAGCAGATTCAAATAGTCCGATCTTATCTTTTATTGCGCCCGTAAATGCCCCTTTTGCATAACCGAATAACTCACTTTCGAGTAAATTTTCCGGAATGGATCCACAGTTTACGGTAACAAATTTCTTATCCGCTCTACCACCTGTGAAGTGGATAGCCCGAGCAACAAGTTCTTTTCCAGTTCCTGTTTCTCCATATATGGCCACATTTAATTCATTTTTCGATGCTCTTCCAATCCATCCATAGACATCTTTCATTCCAGAGCTAACACCAATAATATTGCCCATCTGATATTTAGCAGATAACTCAAGTTGAAGCCGTTTATTTTCATCTAAAATCTGTTTTTTCTCAATTACTATCTCCAATCTTCTTATTAAATCTTCCTCAGCGTATGGTTTTGTAATATAATCTTCAGCTCCCTCTTTTATCGCTTGGACGGTCGATTCAATACTCGCATAAGCGGTAATCATTACTACTAAAAGCTCAGGGTATTTTTGCTTGAGTGATTTTAGCAGGCTCATCCCATCTAAGCCAGGCATCCTAAAATCCGTTAACACGAGATCGTAATTTTCATTTTCAAACTCGGCGATTGCCTCATCTCCGCTTTCACATGCGGTCACCTGGAATCCTGCCTCGGATAAAAGATTTGGTATAATAATCCTTGAACCTTTATCATCATCTACGAATAATATTTTTCCTTTCACGATTTTTCCAGTCCGTTAGTTATTGGAAGAGAGACAGTAAAAATAGTGCCTTTCCCGACCTCGCTTTCGAGCGAAATGCCACCTCCATGGGCTTTGATTATTCCATATGAAATCGATAATCCCAATCCGGTTCCCTTACCTACATCTTTCGTGGTAAAGAAGGGGTCAAACACTTTGCCTATTTTTTCCTCTGCAATACCCACACCGGTATCTTTGAATTCAATATTTAATAGATCCTCTTCTTCATCCAAAAAAGTTGTTATGAACAACTCTCCTCCATCCGACATAGCATGAAATGAATTGTTTATCAAGTTTATAAATACCTGTTGTATCTGGTTTTGATCAATATAAATTTCTGGTAAATTTTCTTGAAATTGATTTTTAAGAGAAATATCCGGCGGGAATGTCACCTTGTCAATCTGACTAATCACTTTATCCAACAAATCATTTATATAAGATGGCTGAACATTAAGCGGAGCTTCTCTTGCAAATGAAAGTAATTTACTGATTATATTATGAGCACGTTGAGCTTCCTCGTTAATACCTTCAAGGTACTCAGCATATTTTGAATCACTGCCTATCTCCCGGTTTAGAATTTTGCTATAACCGATAATATTTGTCAATGGATTATTAATTTCATGCGCTACTCCTGCAGCTAATTCACCTATCGCAGCAAGTTTAGAAGATTGTTCAAGGGTTTTCAATTCCAAAGTCATTTCATTAAATGTTCCGGCCAACACACCAATTTCATCATTAGATGTTATATCGACCTGTGTGTCAATCATTCCTGAGGTTACTTTTTTTGCGGCATTCGTCAGAATTTTAATCGGTTTGGTAATCCGTTTCATTGAAAAATATATAAATCCAACCGCAACCAAAATAGATAAAACCAACCCTATTAGTACCACATTTCTATCCGACTCAATAAGGGCATCAACTTGCTTAAGAGGGGTTTTCAAGGTAATCACCGCCATGACATCGCCTTCAACCAAATCATGATTATTTAACTTCAGGTGGCATGCCACACACTCCGAATCTGCCGTGACCGGGATAAGAGTTAAAAGCATCCGATTTGGTTTATCTTGTTCGATATGAGACACTCGATTACCCTCTTTTATTATTCTCCTTTCAATATCCGTGGAGATAAATGGGCTACTTTCCGGATTAATTTTAAACATTTGTGGATTTCTTTTCAAACTCAGAGCTGCTATCTGCCCATTCATTTGTTTATAAAATTGATCTCTTGCAAGATTATCCGATCCGGTGAACAGCATCGTCGATTTCCATGCGCTGACCATATTATTCCCCACGTTAATCCATGCTTCCTTTTCTCTGTCTATATGATGGGAAGTTTCTCTAATTTCGGTAAGAAACCCCAGAATAGCAGCTGCTGTTAAAGACAGCAGTATGATTGGAATCATAAGCCTTGTAGTGATACTCATTTTCATATTGCTATGCCTAATTAAAAAGCAAAGTCAAATCTTGCTTTTCCAATTACTGTTTCCTCTCCTTTGAATTGTTTCAGGGTTTCAACTCGAAATACGACATTCGGTCGGAGAGAGAACGACAAATTCAGTAAC
>CBDUTM010000307.1:0-3013 GCA_965369985.1 uncultured bacterium
AGTGATAATTCCACGTTTTCTCCTGATCCTTGAGTTTTATTCAGACACCGGTATTATTGCAGATTAATAGCGCCTAGATCATTATCGGCGCCCACTGAGACCGCAACTGCTGCTGAATCAAAACGAGCTCCTGTCGTATCTTCCACGATAATATCATATGTGCCTGCATCAAGGAATGCGAGTTGAAATTCGCCCGAAAGTGTGTCGACGAATACTGTTGAAATTGTGTCACCTCCGGATAGCGCCAGAGCTACGGGGACATTAGCAGGTGCTGAAACTGTACCGGATATAGAGCCTGATGTCGCTATTGCTACTAACCGGATTGTGGGTTTCAGGAGATAACTTGGATTTGCATTGGTACCTGTTAGTACGATCGATCTTGATGCATCAAAATCTATCATTAGATCATAAGTAGAACCGGCTTCCAAAGTAAACTGGTGAGTAAGTTTTAAACCTGTTTGAGCTCCGCTTGGTACGGTGATGTCGAATACCACTCCGTCGACAGTGACCGTGGCTGATTCTATGATCAAACGAATTTGATTATACGTTCCTGTCTCCAGCTCTATACTTCCCAATGGTGTTGAGAGTCCGTTACTCCATTCGATTAAATTTATAGTCTGCGTCGAATCACTGACGACGATCGCGCTTCCACCCGATTTATTCACAGATATTTCGGTAAACGTGATGTCAACTGCATCAAATGATGCAGGTGCGTCCGTAATTCTGACGTTTAATGTTCCCGTTGTTTCTACGGGTTCGGAAGTGCTATCACACCCAACTATTAGTAACGATAGAAACAATCCGACTATGGTTGCTGAATAACATTTTTGCATTATAAAATCTCCTAACATCTTATTAAGACAGTTCTAAATTGCTCAGACTTTAAATTTATCATGGAAAGTCTCTTGCAGTGTGATTCAAGTCACATATGAATCATTTTAATTATCGAATAATGTGTTGGTTTTCTTCACATTGGAGAAAAGTTTCTTGCCACATTGGCTGAAATTGTGTTATTATTTGTCCCAAATTAAATAAGGCAATATCTTGAAAAAAATTATCTTAGCATTTGGACAAATATTGATTCTCGCCGCGATAGCAACATTAGCTTTTCCTAATTTTGCGCAAGCATACTTGGACCCCGGTTCGGGCAGTTATATTATTCAAGTATTGTTTGGGATGCTGTTCGGAGCATCCTATTTGGTTAAAGTTTACTGGGAAAAGATAAAATCGTTTTTCGGCAAATCAACCGCTGAGGATATTCCTTCAGATAGCAAAGATGACTAAGGAGACCCATCCGGGTTCTTTTCGCGACCCAAGCGGTTATATTTTTTTTGAAGAAGGTCATCTATATCGGCAGATAAACCACAGCTATAGATCAGACTATGATCTGTTAATGAGTTCCGGACTATATGATACTCTATCCGGAGAGGGATTACTCATTTCGCACGAAGAAATAAGCTTTGATTCCTCAAAAAACCGCGACGCTTATAAAGTCATTAAACCCGAGTTTGTTCCATTTATTTCTTACTCTTATGAATGGTCTTTTAGTCAGCTGAAAGATGCCGCACTATTAACGCTTGCACTTCAGAAGAAAGCACTGAAAGTAGGATTGTCGCTGAAAGATGCCAGCGCCTATAATGTTCAATTCCTGAATGGTAAGCCTGTAATCATTGATACGCTGTCATTTGCGCAGCATATAGACGGAGAACCCTGGATAGCATATAAACAGTTCTGCCAACATTTTTTGGCGCCTCTTGCGCTGATGTCTTACCGTGACATACGTTTGAGCTCTTTGCTGAAAACATATATTGACGGAATACCTTTAGATCTCGCGGCTACTCTTCTTCCTTTTAGAACATATTTTAAATATTCTCTACTTTCACAGAGTCATCTGCATGCAAAAAGTCAGAGTCATTTCGCCGATAAGGCGATTAAAAAAGAGAATCCTTCTTTTAGCCTTAACGCTATGCACGGACTGATCGACAGTCTTGAATCGGCAATTAAGAATCTTAAATGGAAACCGGAGGGCACAGAATGGTATGACTATTATTCAGATACGAACTATTCTGAATCGGGGCATATTCAAAAAAAAGAGTTAGTCTCTAAATATATTAAGATTTCGAAACCAAAAACAGTTTGGGACCTTGGAGCAAATGACGGGATATTCAGCCGAATAGCAAGTGACGAATCTGTTTTTACTCTTTCATTCGACAGCGATCCCGCAGCCGTGGAAAATAATTACCTGAATGTCCGGAAACAGTCTGAGACGAACATCCTTCCACTCCTGATAGACCTTACGAATCCAAGCCCTGCTATCGGTTGGGAGAATGATGAGCGTAGTTCCATTATTGAGCGAGGTCCGGCTGATACTGCAATGGCGCTCGCTTTAATTCATCACCTTGCGATTTCAAATAATCTGCCGCTTGGGAAAACTGCTGAACTGTTTTCGAAGATCTCTGATTATCTTATTATTGAATTTGTACCCAAAAATGACTCGCAAGTTCAGAAACTACTTGCCTCAAGAGAAGACATTTTTCATGATTATCATCAAACTGAATTTGAACGTGTTTACGCCGAATATTTCACTATTCTGAATTCGGATAAGATCATTGATTCCGAGAGAACGATCTACCTGATGAAAAATAACAGTCCAAAAAATGGGAATTAAATTCTCTAAAACATTTATACATCCCTTTTTTTTCGGTGTCTATCCAATACTGTTCCTTTATTCTCATAATTTCTATGACACTGATATATCAGAATTGTTTTTTCCACTGATTGTTGCATTTACGATTACACTCTTCCTGATTATATTACTTCGATTCCTGCTTAAGAACGATGATAAAACAGGAGCAATTATCAGTTTTTTTTACATACTCTTCTTCTCGTACAGATCTTTCTTTAGTTTAGCAAGTAGATTGGACGACGGAGACTATCTAGACATTATCGTTTTTTTTGTAGAGATAATCTTTCTTGGAATCGGAATATTATATATTGTCAGAGCCAAAAGTAG
>CBDUTM010000308.1:0-3002 GCA_965369985.1 uncultured bacterium
GTGTGTCTGTAATATTTTTTATCTTCATATTTATTGCCGGTAACTTTTATCTTTTCCGCGTTGATGATCACAACAAAATCGCCGCCGTCCATATGATAAGCGAATCCCGGTTTATGTTTTCCCAATAGCAAGTGCGAAACTTTTGCCGCTAATCTGCCCAGCACTTTGTCTTCTGCGTCTATCAGAAGCCAATCGCGTTGCAGTTCATCTTGTTTCGGACTGTATGTTCCCATCGCTATTTTCTGTTCCTCAATAAATACATTGTTCAGCCGCAAAAAGTATATTCAAACCGCAAGATAGTCAAGGTTTTTTTTGATATAGAACGTTGTTTTTAGGAAATAATTCAGTCTATCCGGCATGTAGGTTCTGAGCGGGACATTTTAGCCGCATTTTTGAGAATTACCTACTCGATTATTTCTCACTTCAGCAGCAGCATCTTTCTTGTTTGCGTGAAATCTCCAGCTTGGAGCCTATATAAATACACTCCGCTTGCCAGGCTTGAAGCGTTCCAGCTGACCCGATGATTTCCTGCGGGCATATTGTTATTAATTAGGTGAGCTACCTCCTGTCCGCGGAGATCATAAACTATCAGGTTCACTTCCGACTGAACCGGAAGCGAATATTCGATCACTGTTTGAGGATTAAATGGGTTGGGATAATTTTGCGAGAGAGCGTATTCCATTGGTACGCCCGACAGATCACCGTCAATTCCCACAGATCCCATCACATAAATAATAACTGATGCAGTGTCAGAAGCGCCTGATGTATCGGCTACCCGGAAGTCAAACTTTAATGGTCCTGAAACATCATTACCGGGATTAATGGTCATTGTGTCAGCATTCGTCGAAACACAAGTAAGATTCGGGTCTCCCAGGCATATATTTTCCGGCCAGATCAGAAGTGAATCAGGATCGTCCACATCTATGACAAAATCAGATAAGATCAAGGTTGCAGATTGCCCGAAATCTAAAAATATTGAATCGGGAAAATCCACAAACATAGGGGGATCATTAACTGCTTCAACACTGACATTAAAAGTATCGCTTATGCTTACGGAGCTGTCATCTGTGGCGATCACCACTACCTCTGCCATTCCGCTCATATCCGCGACGGAGAGTAACTTCATCAGACCTCCTGATGTGCTACTACTGATCACTTCTGAAGAGATCAAAACCGTATATGTAAGGTTGTCAAACGGCAGATCCGGATCATCGAAAATAGTATCAAGGCGTGCCACTGTTAAAGTGCCGAAGTCTTCATCCGCTATTGCATCAGGAATCGTATTTATCAATTCAGGTGGGACGTTTGGAAGAGGTGTAAAGAATATCTGTAAACTTGGACGAGATGCAGCAGAATTGATCTCGTGAGTTCCAAACGCTTTTGTCGTTTGTAGCGTACTCTCATTTCCAACTATAGCCCACCCGAAATTGCCAACGGGATCATCCAACCATCCCTGAACCTCAGAAACCATCCCGGAAGTAGAACCCCAGCTATACGACCCGGTTGCATCTACTGATTGAGTAGCGCTGACCGTGGAAGAAAAGTCTCCACCCGCGCTTGTCCAGTTAACGGTATTAAAAAACGTGTGGATCCACGTAGCATCTCCAGTTGCTGCTGCTTCGCCGGCACCATCTCTTTGTGAACCTGCATCAGACGTTCCCTCACCCCAATCAGCGCTCAAGCGGTGTAATGTTATATCCTGCGCGCCGCTCGATGTCTTGGTCATTGTCAGAGTAAGGATAACGCTGTCAATAGTTGCGCCCGGATTAACATTTCCGGCAATATCAAACGAAATCAGACCACGCCGGATGAGTCCACTGCCCATTGTGCTGATCCTTCCTGCAAAAAAGTGGATTCCGGCTCCGTTGCTGAGGGCTCCTGTACTGCTTTCGTAAAGAGTATTATCTTTATCCGATACGATCGTAATTTGTACCTGAGCAATGGCTACGTTAGTTAAAAAGATTGGAATCAAGATAAAGAATAACAGATTTGTCATTTTACGCATTATAATTCCCAAAAGTTTCAAGTTCCGGCTGGACTTTACTAATTTTTGATAACCCAAATATTTAAGATATTAATATGGGTTAATATATACTGAAATTACTACTAAACGATCAAAATTCAAAGAATTAATGAATCACAACTTGGATTGCCGTCAGGTGCAAAATCTCCTCCTTCTAAAGGAGAAGAAGCAGTGTTAATTAGAATCCGAAAGAGAAATGGTAAGAGAATTGATCGTCCGGTTCACAATAGTAATATCAAAATCGCCGAACCTTTGACCGCTCAGCTCTGCTGCCATCTTTTCCGGAGTGGAGCGCACTATCAACTCAAACTCACCGGAAATCCCGTCATAGCTCCGACCAGTCACATTTACCAAACCGTGAACATAGCTGCCAAGCGACATTTTGAAGTTTGTGAAGCTGTTGAAATCGCGTATATCCTGCACTTTTAAATATATCTGCCTACCTGCGTTCACCTCTGTTTTCCACCGATATTTAATAACAGCCGCTAATTCCTCAGAAACTTTTGTAGATACCTTGGCGATAGCTCGAGCAGCTCCTAATGCAGGGTTACGATGCGGATAAATCGCGCTGCCCGAGACCTCAGCAATAATAAAACCGTTGACTGCTTTCACTGCCTGAAGTCGGACAGTCGCCCGAATAGAGATTATCGCTCCCGAGCTTAGATCCGTGTCCTCGACGATGGAGAGTTCGGACTCTCCAATTATTACCACATCAGCTCCTAACTCATCACCGAGATCGATAGCTACGGAATCTTCAATTCTCGCCAATTTCAGATCATCAGCGTAAGAAGCATAAATTTCTGAATTTATATCTACAAACTCGAATCCCTTCTTTTTGAATTTAGCCAGAAGGGTTTGTTCAACAGAACTCAAGCCCCCATAATTTTCAAAGTCAGAAGACGATTCATTCACTAAAAGCATAAGGCTCGGTATCCCGAGTCGGTTATGCAGCAATCCCACTACGTCAAGGTCTTTTTCA
>CBDUTM010000309.1:0-2997 GCA_965369985.1 uncultured bacterium
TCTATTTATAGTAGCGCCAGCCGCCGCAGTGACCATATTAGTCGCGCCGGGACCCACCGAAGAAGTGCAGACGAACGCCATCATCCGACGTTTTTGTTTGGCGAAAGCTGCAGCAATATGCACCATCGCTTGTTCATTCCGGGGAAGGTAGTGAGTGAATTCTCCATCTTGCTCAAGCGCCTGTCCAATACCTGCAACATTTCCATGACCGAATATCCCCCACATTCCTGCAAAAAACGGGTGACTATCATCATCTGACTCAATCCACTGAGCCTTTAAAAAACGAATAATTGCCTGAGCAGTGGTTAACCTGATAGTTTCTATCATTATATTTTCTCGTTCTTGTCTGATTTATATAGGTTCATTTATTTAATTAAAATTTCTATAAAAAATAATGGTCAGTTTAATTTATAGACCTAAGCCTACTTTTTCATATATATCTTCCATGAGTTCAACGTTCTTATATCCGTCAAGATATGTGGCAACCAGTGCATTTTCCCCGGAATCCCGATCTAAAAGCCTATCAACAAATATATTATCTTCCTGTGTGAATCCCCAACGCTCATCAGTAGGAAGCGTCGAATAACTTAGTTTTTTAACAGGCGTATTTAAGTCCATACAATAAGTAACAGTTTCCATCTCATCATTTACGATTGAAGCGTGATCTCCATAAATTTCCACTCGTTCAAATGGAAATATCCATGTCGTGTGAGCGCTGGATGAAAGAACTCCATGGATTCCATTTTCCATTTCAAATATCATGGAAAAATCATCCACACACGGGTAGACCGATTTTGACCCAACAGCTGTGACCTCCTTCACCTCACCAAACAGGTAACGCACCATATCTATAAGATGAAGCGTAGATTCAAAAAGAAATCCGCCTGTGATTTTAGAGTCGCTTGTCCATGGTGGAACCTTAAGCTCACCACGGTTCATTTTTATGTTGAAAGATTTAGGTGTGAGCTCTCCGTTCTTTATCATCTCTTTCATCTTCTTGTATACAGGGGCAAGTCTCCTACTGAATCCTAGCTGGTAAACGATCCCTTCTTTTTCAGCAGCATCCACTAACTTCTGAGCGTCTGTGAGATTTAATGCAAAAGGCTTTTCACAAAAAACGTGTTTACCCTGATTTAATACCTTGAGTGTTATTTCTGCATGGAATTTATTGGGAACCGTAACATAAACGGCATCAGAATCACTAATTACTTCCTCAATGCTGGAGAGTGCTTGCATCCCAAAATCTGCGGCAAATCTTTCCCCGCTGTCATTCTGAACATCATAAACGGAACCCAATTTCACAGCGTTATTCTGCTGCAATATTCCAGCATGTGTTCTTGCTATCGCTCCTGTTCCGATTATGCCGATTTTTACGCTGCACATGTCAATTATTTCCCGGGAGGATAGTCATTCTTAATCCTCGCAATGACATCCTGATACGTACGGTCAAAAGGTCCTTCCTTTTCTAACTTCATTGAAGTAACGGAGGCGGCAAACCTACACGACTCCGCGGGTGACGCTTTTAATCTACTCGCAAGATACGAGACCATAGCTGTATCTCCGCGACCTGTCCTGCCATTTATAGACTTAGGTGTGAACAGCGCTTCATAAAATTCGCCATCGGCATAGACCAACAAGCCGTGTTTATGTGTGATAACCACCTCACTGGGTCCCCATTCAGCAATAATTCGCGCTGCTTTTGTGATGTCCTTTTCACCCGTAATTACTTCTGCTTCCACTGAATCCGCTTTAATTGTGTGAATATTTTTCAATCCGCGTTCTTTATCGGGCCAATCAACAAATATCAATTCATTACCATCTCTAACCCGTAATACACCCTGAAGATCCAGGGACACTCTATCAAACTGTGAGGTTATCTGTTCAATTAAGTTTAGAGATACTTCCCCTGCCATAATAGGTCCTATATGGAATACTCTGGTTGTAATCTCCGGTATATGTTCTGTTTTAAATTCACCGGCGAATGCAATCGGTTCACAAATTCTTTTATCATGGTTTTCCCCAAAATATGTATTCTTAATCCCACTGGTTACATCAGCTTCGTAAGGATAAACTTCTATACCTTCTTTTCTCATAACGTTAAGGTAAGAGAAATCATCCTTGGAAAGAAGAGTAATAGCTGCAACGGAATATTTCAACCTCGATAAAGCCATGGCGCCGTAATAAACAGCTCCGCCAATTGCTTCTTTTTCCTCTCCATTGATAATCAATATATCTTTTGCAATATGCCCTAATATAACTACATCATATTTCGAATTATTCAAAGTATCTGGGACTCCTTAGTTAGGATAAATTAATTCCCGCGCTGTAATGGTTGAATTGAAAGCCTATAGTATCGTGGGGAATTACTCTTTTTCGGGGATATTTATATTTTAATCTCAAGTCCATCGTATGCAACACGTAAATTTTTACAAGGAGCTAATTTTTCCTCTAACTCTTCATGTGACAGGTTATTATGGCTTATATGAGATATAATGAAAGGGATCTTAGGATATTTCTTTGCAATCTTAATAACGCTTACAACATCAATGTGGTCTGTGCCGCCGTCATAGCCCGGAGTATGGAATATGACGAGGTTCGCATGTTTCACCTGTTTTTTCTCATAATCACTTAACGTTAAACTCACGCTGTCATTAAAATGAACTATGCGTTTATCTTCACACCTGATAATCAAGCCATGGGTTGGGACCTTATGATTTACCTTGAAAGCTTTGAATCTTAAATGCCCTATATTAACCACATCCCGATCATGCATAACGTGGAATTTACACCTTTCATATAATCTTTCAGTCGTTTCGAAGTTTGCAAGTGCAGACATATTACCGTATACCGGGATTTTACCTTGATTCCACCACTCAAATTCGGTTATTCCTCCGACGTGGTCCCAATGCTTGTGAGAAAGAAATATCGCGGCTATCTTGAATATCTTTTCTTGATTCACTATCCGTCCGATGTCAATGGGCGTATCAAGTATAACTG
>CBDUTM010000310.1:0-2981 GCA_965369985.1 uncultured bacterium
AAATCCGGAAATATAATCTGGAGTTCCTTAAATGACATTCCACGATTTGTAGGTACGGCATTATTTCGACTTACGCCACATGATAATGATGCCGGTAAACCGGATACCATTCCCTTATTTATCGATAACATCGGCGCTCCGGCAGTTTTTATAAACACAGCGTTTCCATCAGAACTTCAAGGCGATTATGTTTTTGAATATCAGATAATAGATGAAGAATCTGATTCCGTTTTTCTTGATATTGAATTCAGAAAAACACCGGGTTCGGCCTGGGTAGATGCGGACATCGCCGGACAGCTGGTAGAACTGTTTCCCGGAGGATATATCGGAACTCTGATCTGGCACTCAGACTCGATCGGACAGCTTTCCCATGAAGACCGGCTGCACGCAGGTTTCAGAATAATGGGAAGAGACAAAAATCCCGGAGGATGGTTTGAGTGGCCGGATGTTCACGTTGATAACAACGAAATACCTGAGGTTATATCCGTTGGTTCGATCCCGGACAATATTACAGGAAAAGTAACGATCCCAATGGTACTAGCCGATACCGAAGGAGATACACTTGATATACAGGTGCAGATCAGCAGAGACGCTGGTAATACGTGGAAATTCGGAAAAGCCCGAGGAGAATCTTCACTCCTTCTACCGTCGAATTATACTCCTGATTTTATTTGGGATTCCGTTATAGACTTAGGATTTCATCTCGCTGCCGATGTAAGACTCAGATTGAGGACAAGAGATCACGATGGTAGCCCCTTCGTAGAAACAAATGATTTTATCGTACATAACAAGGTGGGAGATTTTACGGGCGATTCACAAATTGATTTCGATGATATTGCGGGATTTCAAGAAACATGGTTGTCACAGGATACTATAAGGGAAACTGGACCGACTACCGGAACTGTTCCGAATTTGGTTGTACAAAGGGACGGTGTTGTGGGTTTCGAGGATTTGCTTCCTTTTATCCAAATGTGGAATTGGTCGCTGGAGAGCACAGGAGGTATGAATTCAACGGCAACAGCAGAATTTGCAATTTTAGGAGGCTCTTCCGCCCTTCTCATCGAATCAACTGAAAGCATTGATAACAGTATTGATCTTTACATCTCGATTCCTGATCTCAATAATATCTGGTCAGGACGGATAATGTTTTCCTATGACGACAGGATTATTATATCTGACCTGTCACTCACAGAACCTTTCACTGAAAACCGACCAAGTATTTACATAGAGCGAATTGAAAATTCCAAAGGAATTGCTGAGGCGATAATAGCCCCGATTGACGGATATTCACTCAGCGACTGGAAAGATCAATTGATAAAATTAAATATCCGATCCGATGCTTCCGGTTATTCCGGAGCCTTAACACTCTTTTACGATTTTAGAGGAAAAAATGGAGAAAAGATAGAATCGGCTGTTCAAGAATTTCAATTCGCAATTAAGTCAAATATTCCAAATGACTATCAGCTGTTGAATAATTATCCAAATCCGTTTAATCCCACAACAACTATCGAATTCGATCTACCTGTTCGAGGCGATATTCAACTCATAATATTTAATTTATTGGGTGAAGAAATAAAAACGTTCACCGATCAATCGCTTGATCCGGGGCGCCATTCGTTCGAATGGAATGGATCTACTGATTCAGGTGTTGAAGTTTCATCGGGCATCTATTTTTATTCGCTTAGAACCGGAG
Source organism: uncultured bacterium (assembly GCA_965369985.1). Taxonomy (GTDB): domain Bacteria; phylum Fidelibacterota; class SORT01; order SORT01; family SORT01; genus JACZTG01. Next base: position 1,694 of record CBDUTM010000310.1, read on the forward strand.
ATTTTTATTCGGTGAAGAAAATGCTTCTGGTCCGCTGACTTATTTAGCCTTTATCTTATTATATAGAAAAAATAACGCTGCAGCAGCGCTTCTTTGCTTATTTATATTTCTGGAATCTCCGAATTGGTATTTCCGATATTCGCTCCCTGAAGAATCCGAATAACCAACGTAAACCAAACCAACCGGCTTATCATTGGTACCTCCATCCGGACCGGCTATACCTGTAACAGAAAGACCTATATCGCTATTCAGTCTCCTCCTGATACCTTCTGCCATTTCAATTGCAGTCTGAGAGCTTACTGCACCTTCAATCTCAATTGTTTTATCATTCACGTCCAGCAAATCAATTTTAGAATCGTTGCTGTAGGATACAACACCTCCTAAAAAATAGAGAGACGATCCGGGTATGTCAGTGAGATCATCCTGTATTAATCCGCCAGTACATGATTCTGCCACTGCGAGACTGAGTTTTTTATTTTTGAGTGTTTTCCCGATAACTTGAGAAAGGATTTCCCCTTCTGTAGAATAAATATATTTGGACAGGTTTTCAGACATCAAATCAGCTGAATGTTCTAATCTTGCGTTAACTTCTTTTTCATCTGTTCCTGATGCTGTGAACCGAATGCGTGTGCCGGTATATCCCGGAAGATATGCTATAGATATCTCACCAAAATCAGGACGTAAAGGTTCAATTAGTTCCGATATTCCTGACTCGCTGATTCCGGCAGTGCAAAAGGTCTTAAATTTTATAATCTGCTGTTCACTGTTTTTAAGGATTTTAGGTATTACCCATCCTGTAAGCATCGATTCCATTTCATGCGGAACGCCGGGCATTGAATAAAAATATGATTCTTCCTTTTGAAAATACATTCCCTGTGCTGAGCCCAATTTATTTGGAAATATTTCACAGCTGTCGGGATATTCCGCTTGGCCGATGTTAGATTTGTGGAATAACCATCCCCTACTCTCAAACCGTTCTTTTAGTTTCGCAAGTAACTCCTGATGCAGTATCATTTTTCCGCCGAAATATTCTAAGAATGCGTTTTTGGTTATATCATCTTTGGTAGGTCCTAAACCACCTGTAACAAAAATATGATCATATTTCCCTGTGGCAAGTTCGAGAGCATTGATAATCGCATCTTTATCGTCACCTACCGTAAGAATTGATTTCAGAGTTACACCCGCTTCTACCAGAGCATTTGCAATGTACATTGAATTGGTATCCTGCACTTGACCGATCAATATTTCGTCTCCGATTATAATTATGGCTGCTGTCATTGGATCAATC
>CBDUTM010000311.1:0-2968 GCA_965369985.1 uncultured bacterium
ACCGTCCCGTCACTCGTTACCAGGAGATCCGTTTTTCGCCCCTCGATGCGCTCGATACGCGAGAGCCCTCGACCGCACGGGCAGAGTTTTTCCTCCGCCACGCATGCCAGATCTCCCGTGCGATACCGGATAAACGGCATGGCGTACGCATCCAGATGGGTGATGACGATTTCGCCGACCTGCCCGGGCCGAACCGCCGTCCCGCGGTCGTCCAGGCATTCGCAGATCACGTTCTCATCCGTCACGTGCATCCCGCCGACAGAGCATTCGTGCGCGATAAAGCCGCCCTCGCGAGAGCCATACCCGTTCGCCACCGGCACGCCGAAGTATCTCCGAACACTAGCCCGATCCGTTTCGCAAAGAGTTTCTCCGGTGACAAAGACCGCCTTTAGTCTCGGCAAGTGCAGCGATCTTCCTTTTGCTTCAGCCAACTTTTGAATTAATTCGATCATCGATGAATCTTTAATCTCCTCTTCATTTATCATCGAAGGGATAACCTCGGGTTCTAAACCTATCTGCCTGAGAAGTTGAAGTCGCCGTGGTGATTCGGATGCAAGAACAAGTCGGCGATTTATTTTTAGCAGCATAAGAACTGCTTTAACTTATTAAAATGCTTATCAGTTTCTGCTTATCGACTTTATGAACAAAAACAATTTTTTTGTCAATTTCTATTACAGGGATTTCAATGTCGAATTTCATCATAAGTTCTTCATCTTTAGTAATATCAATAGAATTGAATTGAAAGTCTATTTTTTCAGCAACAAGATCAATTATCTTTAAAGCTACTACGCACAGGTGGCATCCTTCTTTAGTATAAAAGTTGACCGTGTGACGATTGGCGGTCAACGAGCGATCGCCAATTTTTCAATTACCTCAACCCAGTTGCCAGTAAAGGAAGATTTAACCCTTAATCGGTAGATATAAACGCCATTGGCGAGCCTATCGCCTGAATCATCTCTGCCGTCCCATCTTATTTTTTGAAAACCGATAGAAACAGAAGAAAAATCATTTATTTTCCGAATGAGTCTGCCTGCTACAGTATAAATATCAATCTCAATTTCTTCAACCGGCTGACTGAGGAAATAAGTAAAGTCTGTGGAGATCGACATTGGATTCGGGTAATTGTAAACACGCTCAATAGTAAGCTCATCGCTTGTAACGATATTGAAAACTACCGATTCCTCGGTAAAATTATTGTAACTATCCCAAGCTTTGACGGAAAGAGAATGTTCTCCCACATCAAGAGCCGGCAGGGGATAGCTAATACTACCTTTTTGATAACTGTCAATATCATATTCAAAGAATTGAGTAATATTGAACTTATTATTAAAATCTTCATCTATCGTCAACGTGATCTTGTGACCGACTTCTTCTGCTAAATTTATTCCATTGACGTCATTTAGAATTATTTCAAGTAATGCATCTTGAGGAACGATATCTCCCGGTCGAAAGAATAAATCCTGAAAACCTACTGATACATCCGGACCTAGATTATCAGCAGAGGCAGCCGCTGTACCGTCGTATCCTATATTACTAATTGCTCCCGCTCCGTCCATTCCGGAGGCTTCATCCCACCAATAAACAATGCTTTTGCCGGAGCTTCCGCCATAGCTGATGTCACGCGGGACGATAAAAGTACTTTCATAGCTTCCGGCAGTTGCGCTAACGGGTCCGCTGAAAATGCGAGGACCGGGTAATTTATACTTGATCGTACCTGTGACGCCATTATGTGATTCAGATCGGGTGACGGATTTTTCCGAATCAAATACATTTACGGCAACAGAAACGGATCCGAGATTCAGAGGATTACCGTTTTCATCGAGAATTTTACCTCGAATAGTTGCTTTACCGAGCGCCTGTAACACAGGAGGCTCTATGCTTTCAATGGTAGCGCGTCCCCGGGGTAAAGCCACTCGCATTGTAGGATCCCCAAGATAATGATATTTTTGGTCATTGCTGTCATCGCTGCGAGAAAGTTTTGTGCCTAATAGTGCTGCTCCGACACGCGGTGCTTTACTTGAGAAAGGCTGATCAGGGAGCAATATATTAAAAAATTTTGCAGTTATGTCAGCATTCGGTCCCGAATATACCAGGCGGGACGCGGCGAACATTCCAATAGCGCCATTCTGTTTTTGAACAAGGAGATCCTCAGCCATTGATTGAATATTAGGGTCATCGTATCTACCGAATTCACAGGTTCCCGCCACCCAAATAGGAAGTTTTTGCCCTGTGTTTATAAAATTTAGATCACGTTCGCTTGTTAGAAGTCGCTCTTGCGCCAAAACGGTAGGACCACCATGACCAATATATATGAGAAATGTTGTTCCCCTGTTTAATTGCCCTAAAAGAGCCTGTGTAGCATCAGGTTTTCTAACCCCGAATACTGCAGCATCAGCTTCAATTTTAAATTCAGTCATATATATTTTTCGGATATCACTACTCTGTGGAAGAGTTTTTACGATCTTGTCTTCAGAGTCTCTAATGTGATTTTTCTCCGCATTTTTAGATGGTCGAAAAAGGTCATCTGCTACTATAGTGACAGTATTTCTCCAATTTCCGAATATAGGCTCGGACTCATATAAAATAAGTTTTTCAACATAGTTCGCAGCGTCTTCCGGTGTCCTGGATACTATTCGCCCAAGAGACAGATCGGCTTTTCTGTCCGTACCTGATATATATGCAAATTGATCATCTGCCGCCCGTGAATTTATGAAGCTGATATGACTTGTAGTTGTGGAAGTGTCATCAATAAGCTGATATGTAAGTATAAAATTTGTCGATTCGCCGGTGATATTTCGATAATCGTAATCGCCGTCACCAAAGAGAAGCGCGAAACTGGGTCTGGGATCGCTCCAGTTTTCATATGCGTACTTGAAAAAATATCTGAGAGCCATCGGGTCAGTCTGTCCGGCGCTAAATTCATTTATTATGTCATCTATATCTATTACGACCGTTTTAAGACGATTTT
>CBDUTM010000312.1:0-2940 GCA_965369985.1 uncultured bacterium
ATAGGATTTATGAAAGTGAATTTGGGGGCTATTCTAAAAAGATTAGAAAATTGGTTTTATATCTTACTTAGATGGCTATAAATAAAACAATAGAATCACCATCCACGGCAACTATTCAGCGCCTCTCCAATGCATTTCATCATTCAACCGACGCAATCGTACTCACCAATAAAGATGGAATAATTAAAGATATTAATCCGGCGTTTACCGAAATGTACGGATATTCATCTGATGAGGCACTTGGACAAACCAACAGGATTATCCGATCACAAATAACAGAAGATAATATCTACGCCGAGATGTGGGATAGTCTTCTGAATAAGAATCAGTGGAAAGGTGAATTATTTAATAAAACAAAAGAGGGGGTGGAGATCCCTGTCTATGTTTCGATCACACCCATTTATGAAAGTGAAGAGTTAACCGGTTATATGGGGTTAACTATTGATCTATCAGAAAAATATCAATTAGGCAAAGAGCTGGATATTGAAAAACGTTTTTCTGAATCACTGCTCGACACGGTTAACAGTCTCGTCATATCGCTTGATACAAAAGGAAAGATCATATTATTTAATTCGTATTGTGAATCATTTCTCGGCTATAAAGAAGCAGAAGTTTTAAATAAAAATTGGTTTGACTTATTTTCCCATAATGATAACAGAAAAGACGATGAGGCTGTCTATAACAGCATATTACACTCGGACGGTCCTGAACAATATGAGAACGAAATTTTAACTAAATCAGGAGAAATGCGGACCATATTATGGAGTTTCACCACTCAAAAAGATGAAAATAACAAGATCAGCGGTGTTCTGGCGATCGGGCAGGATATGACAGAATTCCTCACCTTACGGAAAAAGATAGGAAGGTCTGAACAATTAGCCGTACTCGGGCAGTTAGCGGCCGGGATCGCTCATGAAGTCGGCAATCCTCTTACTTCCATTTCCTCTCTTGTTCAGGTGCTGCAAAGACAATCCAAAGAAGGCGATGCCCGGGATAAATTGGATTTGATCATAGGTCAAACAAGACGAATCACTCAAATCATAAGAGACCTGGTGGATTTTTCCCGACCATCAGATTCAGAAGAAGAGCCTACTGATATAAACATCCAAATTAAAAAGGCAGTCAGGATCGTTCTGATAGATGAGAAATCAAAAAATGTTGAGTTTAAAACGGATCTGTCGGCTAAATTATCACAACCGGTTGTGATCGCCGACCAGTTGTTTCAGGTTATACTGAACTTGATCCTTAACTCTCTCGATGCAGTCAAAAGCGGCGCCGGTGAGATCAAGTTGATCTCCAGAGAATCGAATAACAATGTTATTATTGAAGTTATTGACGACGGAATCGGTATTCCTTCAGATAAAATTGAAAGGATATTTGAACCGTTTTTCAGTACCAAAGAAGTTGGAAAGGGAACGGGTCTTGGGCTCTGGGTGAGCCGAGGCATTATTAATTCTTTTGGCGGCAGTCTTAGCGTAATATCCGAAGAAGGAAGCGAAACAATATTTACAATTTCAATACCACTTAGATCAAAAAGGAAAACTGAATGAACGAGAAAATATTAGTTGTTGATGACGAAGAAATAATCCGGGACTCTCTCACTTATATACTTAAAGAAGAAAACTATGAGGTTGATGGAGCAACTAACGGAATAGATGCATTGGAAAAGATCAGCGAAAAGGATTATGATCTTGTGATAACTGATCTTAAAATGCCGAAAATGGGTGGTATTGAACTACTCGAAAAAATATCAGTAAAGAACAGCGATATCTTTTCGATCGTGATTACCGCTTATGCCTCGATCGATTCCGCCATATCCGCTCTCAGAACCGGCGCATATGATTATCTGATCAAGCCGCTGGATTTTAATGATGTAGTAATAAAAGTGAAGAGACTCTTTGAGTATAAGTCGCTTTCAAAAGAAAACCTGGTTTTACGTAAGGAAGTAAATAAAAAATATGATTTTTCTAATATCATCGGTAAATCCGGCGCCATGCAAAATGTTTATGACATCATTAAAAAGGTTTCCAATTCGGAAGGCACAGTACTGATTAGTGGAAAGACGGGTACAGGAAAAGAACTCGTGGCAAAAGCTATTCATTATAACGGACCAAGGAGCGGTAAGCCGCTTATAGCAATAAATTGCGGCGCAATAGTTGAAACGCTGATGGAATCCGAATTATTCGGGCACAAGAAAGGATCTTTCACCGGAGCGGTGAGTGATAAAAAGGGTTTGTTCCAGGCAGCTGATAAAGGGACACTTTTTCTCGATGAAATAAGCGAATTGCCGATCCATCTTCAGGTTAAGCTATTAAGAGCTCTGGAATCATTTGAGATCACCCCTGTAGGAGGTACAACACCGATAACTCTGGATGTGAGACTTATCGCGGCGACCAATAAAAACTTGGAGGAAGAGGTATCGGAAGGACGATTTCGAGAGGATCTGTATTACAGATTAAATGTAGTGGAAATTCGTTTGCCATCTCTTTCTCAAAGAGGTGATGACATTAAATTACTCGCAGATCATTTTATAGGCAAATTTAACAATGAGATGGGGAAAAATATTCAGGGAATGGATAATCTCTATTTAGCAGCTCTCAAAAACCATCAATGGAAAGGTGAAGTAAGAGAGCTTGAAAATATAGTTGAGAGAGGAATGATCTTCGCTGAAGGAGAAAATCTAACAGTTCAAGAGCTTCCGGAATCTGTGTTAGCTCATGGTGATAATTTTGATACGTCTACAACAGCAGATCTGAGTTCGGCAGTGAATAATTTTGAAAAATCTCACATCTATGAAGAGCTTAGCAGGAACAAATGGGATAAGAAAAAAACATCAGAAGAGTTAGGTATTTCACTTTCTTCATTATACAGGAAGATGGAACAGTTTAATATAAATTCCCAAACCTGATCATCGAGCGAGCACACTTCTTATGGGTAAGA
>CBDUTM010000313.1:0-2927 GCA_965369985.1 uncultured bacterium
CAGGTTATAGGGTCCCTCCATTCTATTCCACGTACTTCCCGTATCATTACTGACAAAAACTCCCTGGTCTTTTGTTCCGATTATAATTTGCGACGGTTCTTGAGGATTAACCAAGATTGTTGAGTATTGTTGAACTGTTAAGTCCCCGGAGATCTCGGAATATGAAATACCTCCATCGAATGATCTAAATACTCCAAACCGGGATGCAAAATAAATGATGTCTTTGTCTGATGGATGGGTGCTAATCGAAAATACCTCTCCCGGATCTGAAATCATCACCCAGGAGGCTCCACTGTTAGTGCTCTTATATAACCCATGATGAACTGCATTTCGTATTGCCCCGAAATAAATTATATGTGAATTACTCCGACTGATCTCAATATCTTCTACCCAAAATGAATTACTTGAAGAAAATGAAAGTGACCATGTCTCTCCGTAGTCCTCACTTTTATATAACCTGGAAGAAAAAACACCAGCATAGAGTACGTTGGCGCTGTCGGGATGGATCGCAAGAGAAGTTATAATGCTTTCTCTGATTAACTCTGCATTTTCGCCTCCGTCAAAGCTCCGGTAAAGCCCCATCTCGCCACCCCAATAAACTGTGTCAGGATGAGAGGGATCGATTAAGATCGAGTTAACCTGAACGTCGTGGATCTTTTTCCAATTGCTTCCATCATCCATGCTTCTCCAAAATCCCTGCTCTCCTCCTGCATAGATAATGGAAGAATTGATAGGATTGACCTTTATTTCGTTCATGTAGCTGTTGATCATGCCGTCAGACTTTAAGGCAAACGTAACTCCTCCATCGTTGGAACGATATACTCCTTCGATCGTACCAACATATAAGGTTTTCGGACTGTGTGGATTCTTCGCTATAGAACCAAGTGTAGGGAGCGAAACAGTTGTGATATTCCACGTTTCACCCGCGTCTTCACTCGTTCCAATTTCTTTAACATTATTACCACGAATAGCTAAAACAGAGAGATTCCATTTGGAATCTGCGAAAAGCCCCAGACTGGAAAGCGATGAGAAATCAGGATGAACGCTCCACGTAAAGCCACCATCTTCAGAATAAGCCAAATGCCATTCAAAAAAACCGGTATAGATCGCACTCCAGATTTTTGAAGGATCAGAGGGGTCTATCTGGAGATCATAAAAAGCAAAAGTATTTTGGGATATCACTTCCCAACTCTCTCCGCCGTCTGATGTCTTTAATAGCCCCCATGCGAATTCAGGTTCGCCAGCGCTGGTAACTCCAACATACATAATGTTCGGATCGTTAGGCTGAGCTGTAATTGTGGTGACTTCGTATGTGGCGCCCGAAGGAACACCATCTACTAAATTCCACTGCAGCCCACCATCTGCGCTCACATATAACCAGCTGGCACCGATATAAATAATCGAAGTGTCTTCAGGATGTTGCCATATGACCCTTACTTTTGCAGCATCCGGAAGCCCCTGATTAGATTCGACCCAAACTTTAGCGGCATCAACAGACTTAGAGATTCCTCCACCGTTTGTGCCAGCGAAAATACGCGCACTTTCCTGAGCATTCAATTCAAATTCAATGATCGGAAAATAATCGCCAAACCACCAACTTGACTGAGTAGGGCTTCCGATGGAATTGTTATCTCTGATGGGTAATCCCTCATTAGCTTCTTTCCACTGCTCTCCTCCATCAATGCTTTTATAGATACCTGCTCCGTACGTCCCAGCATATATTATATTTGTATCGGTCGGATCAATGGTCAATTCAGTAATAATCGCCCCATAGGGTCCTGTATTCGTCCACGACTGTGAGTAAATGTTATTACTCGATAGAAACAATATTGCAACTATTCTTACAGAACTTATTAAATAATTCTCATGTTTTGCGTCTTTAAACAAAAATTCCTCAAGTAATACCTAATGATATAGTATAAAATGATATGATAACCAATATAGAGCTGAAAGCTAAAATGTCAAGTGCTTTCGTCTTAATAAACGAATAATCTTAATGAAAAGTACTAAACTGAACTATCGCTGCTTTCAAGCCTGAAAATAGTGATCTCCGGCGTGGAGTTCAGCCTGATAGGCGGACCTACTGTTCCGATTCCTCTGTTCACATAAAGCTTGGAATCGCCGATGCTGAATTCTCCCATAACATACGGAGTAACGAGATTAACGAAGCTGTAATGGTTTCCCAGCAATTTCAATCCGACCTGACCTCCATGAGTATGACCCGACAGAGTCAGGTTTACATTCCGGTTTGCAGCAACGGGAAAAGTATCCGGATTGTGCGATAAGAGGATCACCATATCTGAATTATCAGTAGCTGCAAGAGCGGCATCGAAATCAGGTTTTCCTACCCAAAGGTCGTCTAATCCGGCGATGGATAATTTTTCTCCCCTGATTTCAATCTCTTCAGACGAATTCAGAAGCATATTTATACCGATCGATTCCATCTGCTTTCTGACTTCCTTCGCTCCGGTATAATAATCGTGATTTCCGAGACAGCCATATACTCCATAAGGGGCAGCAAGCTGCTTCAGTCCTGAGCCGGCAACCGGAATATACTTTACCGAATTAGATACGAAGTCCCCCGTGATAACGATAATATCAGGCTTCTCATTGGAAATGCTTTCTGTCAACTGTTCGATATGAGACCGACCGATAAATTGATTCACATGAAGGTCGCTGACCTGCGCTATTTTTAGTCCCCTCAATCCCTCAGGTAATCCGGGCAGTTTTAATGTGACATTGTTCAAATCAATTTTGCTCTTAGCGTTAAATGCCGCATATCCGAACGTCGTTATTGGAGCTGCCACCAAGCCGATTGAAACAAAGGAACCTGCCTGAAGAAACTTGCGGCGTTCAGGAGAGGTCAGTTCAGTTTGATCTTCTGATCTCTGATAATATTTAAACAACCACTTTCCGAGTTTAACTGC
>CBDUTM010000314.1:0-2916 GCA_965369985.1 uncultured bacterium
GAGCATATTTTCAATGTCCCTGCGCCTGAACCCCATAAGTTTCGTGATGCTGAGAGCAAGCTCCGGTTTATTGTGAATAAATTCTTCAAAGTCTTTTCTGCTGATAACACAGATATACGCCTTTTCAATAGCTTCCGCAACGGTTGATCGAGTCTCATCATCGTCAATGAGCGCTGATTCACCAAAGATTTCTCCCGGCTCGAGAATGACGAGTGTAATTTCACGTCCGTCTTCAGATAGTTTTGAGATTTTAACACGGCCTTCCTTCAGCATATAAACTTGATCGCTCACATCGCCCGGCAGATAGATCAGGTCTTTTTTGTCGTAATGCTTCATAAAGGTGATATCGTCTAAATGCTTCACTTCCGCGTTCGACATACCTTTGAATACGTTTATTCTCTTGAGGTACCATGTCTTTTCCATTTAACATGACTCCAAATTAGGAAAATTAGTCACTAATAATGTAAGTACAACTACATAGCCCGGCGTAGCTATTCAAATTTAAATCAGAACGATATAACATAATAGATTTTTCTACATTGATTCGGGTGCATTTATGCCTAACAATCCGAGTCCGTTTTTCAGCACTATCGCCGTGACAGAGCATAAATTTACCCGCGCAGCTGAGAGGCCTTCATCATCACTGACTATTCGGTGCTTTTCGTAAAAACGAGAAAATTGCGCCGCAATTTCAGTTAGGTATGAAGTAAGTAAATGAACATGTAAATTTTGTTGAAGATTCAAAATCAATTCCGGAAATTCGCCAAGAGAGTAAATAAGCTCTGTTTCTTCTTTGGATTCCAACAACGAAAGGTTCGAGTGCTCAAAATTTACATTTCTTTCTTTTGCAAGCCGGATCAAGCTTGATATACGGGCAAACGCATACTGTACATAATATACGGGATTTTCGTCTGATTCTTTTTTTGCTAAGTCTATCTCAAAATTTAAGTGACTATTGATACTTCGCATTAGGAAAAAAAACCTGAGCACATCACTGCCAACTTCTGAATTGAGTTCATCAAGTGTAACGTAGTTAGCTTTTCTAGTGGACATTTTAATTTTTTTACCGCCTTTAGTCAACGTGACAAACTGATGCAGTACCACCTGTATCTTATTACTTTCATAGCCGAGCGCGCCTACAGCAGCAACTACATCGGGAAATGATGCGTGATGATCCGCTCCCAAAATGTCAATAATAATATCATAGTTTCGATTAATTTTGTCTATGTGATATGCGATATCGGGCATGCGATAAGTATATTCACCGCTGTTTTTAATGATGACCCTGTCATCATCTGTTCCCAATGCGGCGGATTTTAACCATGTGGCGCCCTCTTTATCATAAGCTAGATTATCACCACGAAATTTTTTAACAATATCCTTTATAGCTCCCGAGTTGTAAAGCTTGTCTTCATTAGAGTATTTATCCATACTGATGCCGATATTCTTGAGCGTATTTTGAATATCCGCAAATATCGTTTTTTCGGCGATTTCCTTAAAAGGCGTTATATCATCTGAATCAGCTAGCGAGTCACCTTTTTCGTCAATGAGAAGCTGAGCTATATCAATCAGATATTCACCTTCATATCCGTCAGTTGGAAAGTCGGAAGGTTTATCGAGTTTCTCAAGATAATGATGTTTGACTGTTTCGCCGAGAATCCTCATCTGTCTCCCGGCGTTGTTGAAGTAATATTCCCTTGTGACTTTATAGCCGCAAAATTCAAATATGTTAGAAACGGTATCACCGATTATCGCGTTTCTTCCATGTCCGATATTCAGAGGACCGGTTGGATTCGCGCTGACAAATTCAACGTTTACGGTTTTGGCGATTCCAACATCAGATTTGCCGAAGTTCTCGTTGTCAGATAAAATCTTTTCGATTATTTCTGTTCTGTATCCGACACCGTACTTGAAATTTATAAAACCTGGAGGAGCGACATTTACGCTCTCGATCATACTTTTATCAATGTTAAGTTTCTCAACTAATGTTTTGGCAATGTCCATAGGATTTTTTTTCAATATACCAGCCAAAAGAAGAGCAAGATTTGAGGAAATATCTCCATGCTCGGAACTCTTCGGCTTTTCTAATGATATATGGGGGATAGAATCGGAAAAGTCGAGACTATTTGCAGCTTCAGATAATATGTTTAATAGGTATTCTTTCATCAGTATCAATCAGAAACGGATGAAATTTTAGCGTCTGCCCACAGCCTTTCTATATCGTAATATTCTCTTGTAACTTTATCGAATACATGCACAACAACATCAACGTAATCAAGTAACACCCATTTCAATCCTTCGTATCCCTCTACATGCCAAGGTTTTGAAACTTTTATTGTGTTATCCTGTATGTTATCCACGATCGCTTTCACATGCAAATTACCGTTTCCGGTCACAATAACAAAATGGTCGGTCATATCCGTCAGACCTGCTAAGTCGAATATCTTTATATCCTCACCTTTTTTCTCTAAAGCAGCATTCGCTATAATTTCGGCAAGTGATTCAGAACTAATCTCGGTCTTCTTGGAAGTGGACTTTGTGGTTTTTTTGTTATCAGGTGTTACCAATTAATCTACGGCAATTCTCTTTTTGAGTTGAATGGTGCAAGATGTATATAATCTTTTCCAAGTATGACGGTAGCGTCCAATATCAGAGATTTGTTTATTTCCTGAAGAACCGAAAGTGTATCGATATTCAGAATCTCCGCAAGATTTCGAGCAGAACTTAAATTTCCTGTTCTGTCTTTAACCATGGAGTAAATATAATCCGTTCTTCCTGCGTCGTCGGTATTAACAACGTCGAATCCTTTTTCTCTTAAATAATCGGTGACTTCGGCGGCAATACCATCAATTCCAATGCCGTTTAAAACTTCCACTTTTATATCACGATATCTTTTCTCCATCCACATCTTGCTTG
>CBDUTM010000315.1:0-2910 GCA_965369985.1 uncultured bacterium
AGAGTCAGGTGACGTTATTCGTACACCCAATATTTCAAATGCATTTATAAGCGAGTCTTCAGATTTTCAGGCATACTACGAAATTTATGGGGTGAAAAAGAAAATAAAAGTTAAGAACATCGTCGCTGATATTGATGGTAAAGAGATCTATTCAGCGGTATTTGATGCCGAACCTGTGGATGGAGTAATTAAGATATACGATTCCATCAAGCAGGATAAATTGAAATTTAATAGATACAAGTTCATTATTGAAATTGGCAAAGGGAGGAAAAAAGTAACAAAAAGTAAGATGTTTCGTGTGAGATGGTTCGGCATGGCCGAAACAATCACAGACCTCGATAAAGCAGTGGAATATCTTACTTATATTGCACCGGCAAAGGAAATGCGGAAAATGTTATCTTCCAAAAACGAAGAAAAAAGACAGTTATTCACTAGTTTTTGGAAAAAACGTGATCCATCGCCCGAATCTGAAGTAAATGAACTAATGATCGAGTAATACAAGAGAATTAAATTTACGAATGATAATTTTGCATCGTTCCAGGACGGTTGGAAAGCAGATATGGGAATGGTATATATATTGTATGGTACTCCGAATGACATCGAACGACACCCTTTTAATATTAGTCGTAAACCGTATGAAGTATGGTATTATTACGATTTAAATAGAAATTTTGTTTTTCAAGACGATAACGGCTTCGGAGATTATAGGCTCGTCACTCCTCTGTTTGACACCCGAAGAAGCGATTTCTGATTAAAATGGAGTATCACAATTGGGGATACTGAGAAGGGGAATATATACTCCCCTAATTACTCCATTCATTGACGACGAAATAGATTACCGATCACTTCTAAATAACGTAAATAAATTAAACGAATCTTCAGTTGAGGGCTATCTTATTCTTGGTTCGAGTAGTGAATCGATTCTTCTAAATCGTAATGAACGGCTCAGACTATTAGAAGAAGTTATAGGCCACGCAAGAGAAGCGGATAAAATGATTCTTGTGGGTGTGATGGAAGAGTCAACTAGATCGGCAATATCTTTTATTGAAGAAACAGAAAAATTCAATCCTGATGTTTATCTAATATTGCCTCCTACATACTACAAACCCGCTATTAAAAAAGATACGTTTCTAAACTTTTACACAGATCTGAGCAATGCGACTAAGATTCCGTTGTTTTATTATAATGTTCCTATGTTTTCATCTGTCTCTATTCACTCGAAATCTCTCATCGAATTGATTGAAAAAGATCTGATAAAAGGATGGAAAGATTCTTCTACAGAATTGGAAAAGTTTATAGAAATCCAAAATGAATCAGATTCAGTATTTCAGTCCTTCATGGGGAATGCAGGATTACTGCTAGATAGCCTAAAAAATGGTTCGGAAGGTGGAATATTAGCAATATCAAATGCCCTGCCTGAACTTTGCACAAAAATATTTTCTGCTTTCTCAGACGAAAATATTGAAGAAGCTGAAATATTGCAGGCGAGACTAAAAAAATTCGCAGATAACGTAACAACACCATACGGACTTGCCGGATTAAAGTATACTGTAAGTGAATTAGGATTCAACGGGGGTTCAGTGCGAAAACCTTATTCCGATTTAAGCCGGGAAGCAAAAGAGCTGCTCCGACAATTTCTTGATTCTTTCTAATTTATACCATAAGTTGCTGTCAATATTAAATTTGGAGCATAAATAAAGTGAGAATCTTTTGCCAAAAATAGCTGTTATTCCCGGTGACGGAATTGGAGTTGATGTTACCAAGGAAGCTCTAAAAATTCTGCACACGATGAATGGCATATTCGATTTTGATCTTCAATTAAATAGTTTTGATTATGGCGCTGATCGATATTTGAAGGACGGCACAACACTTCCCGAATCCGGTTTTGAGGAATTAAGAGATAATTATGATGCCATTTATCTTGGGGCATTGGGTGATCCCAGAGTTCCGGATATGAAGCACGCAAAAGATATTCTTCTTGGCTTGCGGTTCAGGTTGGATCTTTACGTAAACCATCGGCCTATTAGATTGATTCACGAAAAATTGTGTCCGCTGAAAAATAAGCAACCGAAAGATCTGAATTTCGTTGTGTTCAGAGAAAATACCGAGGGCTTTTATGTCGGTGTGGGAGGGAATCTCAAAAAAGGAACTCCGGATGAGATCGCTGTGCAGGAATCTATAAATACTCGCAAAGGAGTAGAGCGAATAATAGAGCATGCTTTTAATTACGCAGAAGGACATGATCTTAAAACAGTGACTATGTCCGATAAGAGTAACGCATTACAATATGAAGGCGGACTTTGGCAGCGGGTTTTTGAAGAAGTTAGTAAACGGCACGAATCAATAGAAACCAACCATTGGTATATTGATGCATTAGCTATGCAAATGATTAAAAGACCGGAACAGTTTGAGGTCGTGGTAACAAATAATATGTTTGGAGATATCATCACTGATCTTGGCGCACAGCTTCAAGGTGGATTGGGTCTTGGCGCATCAGGAAACATCAATCCTGAAACTAACAAGGGACTTTTCGAACCTGTTCACGGTTCGGCGCCAAAGTATGCGGGCAAAAATATAGCTAATCCTATGGGAGCCATATTATCCGCTGAAATGATGCTTGATTTTTTAGGATTCGGAAAAGAATCCAAAATAATAACAGATGCGATAGCAGATGCAATTGAACACGATTGGACTTCGGTGGATTTGGGTGGCTCGCTCGGCACTGAAGAGGTTGGAGATTATATCGTTAGGTATATCGAAGAAAACGCAAAAAAAACTATCTGATAATACTAATATTCGGTAAGCAATTTCACCGCTTTAAATATTTGTTCCTCACTAACAAGAAATTCTTTTTCCAACGGCGGGCTGTAAGGTACCGGAGTATCAAGAGCGCCTAAAACACGTATCGGC
>CBDUTM010000316.1:0-2893 GCA_965369985.1 uncultured bacterium
GAACATTCCGTAATACTGAATCAGGTTTTTAATGGAGTTGCTGTTAGAATGGCTGTTCTCGTCCTGCTATCCGAGGCTGATAAAATAAAAGGAAACACTGACTGATGTCCGATATATTTTCGGAAAACAAACTCATACTGATCGAAAACGCCGTTATTGTTGGCGGATCGAAATCCAAGGTCTCTATTCTCATTGAAAATGGCATCATCAGAGAGATCGGCTCCATACCCAAGCCGCCTGCGGATGTATTCAAGGTTGACTTAAAAGGCGCCTATGTCTCTCCCGGATGGGCGGATGTTCATGTCCACCTTCGCGAACCGGGCAGAGAAGACGAAGAGACAATAATATCCGGATCCAATGCGGCAATGGCAGGCGGATTCACGGCTATATGCTGTATGCCGAATACCGATCCACCTCTGGACTCGGAAGATATGATAACCTCGGTATTGAAAAGCGCGTCTGGTCATTTGGTTGAGCTCTTCCCTATCGGCACAGTTTCGAAAGGTCGCCGGGGTGAGGAGTTAGCAGAAATGGGTTCTATGGTTGAGGCTGGAGCGGTCGGGTTTTCTGATGACGGTGATCCAATATCGGATGCCGCTTTGATGCGTAATGCTCTCGAATATTCTCAAATGTTCAACATTCCTATCGTAAATCACTCGGAGGTCAAGGGTCTTGCAAAGGGCGGTGTAATGAACGAGGGCGCTGTTTCTGCGCGACTCGGAATACCGGGCATTCCTCCTCATGCTGAAGATATTATGGTAGCCAGGGATATCAGATTACTTGAACTTACAGGCGGGGCTTTGCACGTCCCTCATATCTCTTCTGTGGAGACCGTGGAGTTGATTAGGCAGGCAAAATTAAAAGGTCTTCCTGTCAGCTGCGAAGTAACTCCTCACCATATAAGTTTAACAGATTCGAATTTTGAAAAATTCGATACAGCATATAAAGTCAATCCGCCGATCCGCACAGAGAAAGAAATTGATGCTCTTCGCATAGGACTCGCCGACGGCACAATTGATTGTATCGCCTCCGACCATGCGCCTCATTCTCCTGAGGAAAATGAAGGAGACCTTTTGGACGCGCCGTTCGGTCTTGTCGGACTCGAAACGTCATTCGGAGTTTGTGTTAAATATCTGTTGGAAAAAGGCGTCCTGAGCTTGGAGCAATTGATCGACAAATTTTCGACCGCTCCCCGGAAGATTTACGGCTTACCGGCAGCGGAGATCAAGGTCGGCGAGAAAGCAAATATGACATTTTTCGATACTAAAACTGAATGGACTGTTGATTCGGCCAAATTTCTTTCACGATCGAACAATACACCTTATGAAGGCGAAACGCTGAAGGGAAAAGTTCTGGGTGTGGTGAATGGTGAGAAACTTTTCCTTAATACATAAGATTATTAGTCTGTAGTTGTAAGCCTCAAAACTGCGCTGACAGTAAGTTCGGCAGCCTCCATCAGATCAATAACGCTAATATATTCATCGTGCCCGTGCGCACCCGAATGCTCAAGGCTCTTTGACATTCCAAAATCAACTCCGTCAGGAAACAACCGTGATTGAGTTCCGCCGCTGATAGAAACCGTATGTCCGGAAGTTCCCGTCACTTCTTCCCAAACTTCCAGGAGAGTTCTAACTAATTTAGTGTCCTCAGGGACTATATGCGCCGGACCGAAATTTTGGATGGTAAGCATTAAATTCGAGCCGTATTCCGCATTAACCTCTTCTACCGCCATACGCGCTTTTTCATCAATAAGCGAAAGATCAATACCCGATGGAATTCTAAGACTTATGGTTGTTGTTGGTGCGCCGTCTGTAATCTTAACAGTGGCTAAATTGGTAGTGAGCGGACCCATAGCAGAATCATTATACGCTATTCCGAGTGATTTGCCGTAGAATTCATCCCCGACGTATTTACCCATAAAATAAGTAAGCGATCCCCACCGGTCAGGTATTAATTCTAATGAGGCGAGAAAAGCGGTAAGATCCCCGAAAGCATTATGCCCTTTTTCAGGTTTGGCTGAATGCCCCGTAGTGCCGAATGCTTCGATCTTGATCCGGCTCCCTTCTTCCGTCAGTACGAATTTTGCTGGAGTGTGCTCCGCTTCCCACTTTTGAGCCAAATTATTTAAATCTTCAAAATCATCCGGTCCGCCTGTGAGAATCGCTTCAACATTTTCCGGGATTATGTTGTTCGCAATTCCGCCCAACATTGAAATGACGGTCCAATCTCCTTTTCTATCGCCCATATCGAAATCCTCCGAGCTGACCGTGAGCAGTCGAAATGCTTTTTGGGCGTTTGTTACAGGATATTGCGCATCTATTCCGATCGTTATTTCGGGGAGTGGCGCCCGTTCTTTATAATATGCTATCTCATCCCAGCTGGATTCTTCGCCGTTCGCTATCAACAGATTTAAAGTATGATGAAACTTCCAGCCGGTGTCATTGAGCGCCTTCAGCACGTATAGCGAAACAATCACGCCCCCTTTGTCATCTCCTGAACCCCTTCCATATATTTTACCGTCTTTCAATTCGGATTCCCATGGATGCGTGGTCCACTTATCATCCTCCGCATTCACCACATCACCATGGGTTAGAAGCGCTAAGATCGGTTCGGGACCCGGCACGCTTACCTCATCAATTCTCCCGTCATAACTTTTAAAATCTAATCCTAATTCCGCAGTTTTTGATTCCAACCATTCTCTCTGACGCAAAAATTCGGGCGCATCCCAATTATCCCTTCCTTCTTCTGCGTGAGTGCGAAAACTTATAATTGTTTGAAGGTCTTTGACGATCGAATCACCATACCGTTTTACGATATAATTCCGTAAGATCAGCGAAGCCGTGCCGAGCCTTTTGTCGCTGACCTCTCCTTCGCTTATTATCGTATTAATATC
>CBDUTM010000317.1:0-2891 GCA_965369985.1 uncultured bacterium
ACTTACCTAACTCCAATCACAAACAGTATTGGATTTCACGTATCTTTCCCTCAGCTGTGAGATAGAGTCCCGCTAAAAAATGTATAAGATTATGAAAATTATATCGCCCGTCTCAACGGATTCAAGGACTACGCGCAATCTTACATCGAGCTTATGCGAGCCGGGATCAGTGAAGGATATGTTATTCCCGCTATCACTCTCAAGGGAGTTGAAGGCACTATCGAGCCTCACATAGTTAAAGATCCGTCAGAAAGCTTACTGTTCGCTGCCTTCGGGAAATTCCCCGATGAGATAGATGAAGCTTCTCGCGCAAGACTCACAGAGGCGGGAAAATCTGCTATAATGAATTCCGTTGTTCCCGGTTACAAAGCGTTTTTTAAATTTATGACAGAAGAATACCTTCCCGCAGCGAGCGAAGATATTGCTGCTTCCTCCCTTCCCGATGGAAAAGCTTATTATGAACATCGGGTTCGTTTGTTCACAACAATGGATATAACGCCTAAAGAGGTTCACGATATAGGTCATTCGGAAGTGAAGCGAATCCGGGGAGAAATGGAAGAATTAATTCGTGAGACAGGTTTTGAAGGCAGCTTTCAGGACTTCGTGAAATTTTTGCGAACGGATGATCAGTTTTACGTTGACAGCCCGAGAGCGCTGATGGCTGAAGTTGCCTTGACTCTCAAGAAGATGGACGGACAATTACCCACACTCTTTAAGACACTTCCGCGCTCACCATACGGTATCAAAAAGATACCTGATTTTATCGCTCCAAAAACCACTACGGCATATTATAACAGTCCGGCGGGTGACGGTTCAAAAGCAGGATTTTATTATGTCAATACTTATGACCTTAGAAGCCGTCCCACTTATGAGATCGAAGCTCTCTCCTTTCACGAAGCGGTTCCCGGGCATCATCTTCAGATAGCACTGCAGCAGGAGATGGAGAACATTCCTGAATTCAGAAAATACTCCGGCTTCACCGCCTTTGTTGAGGGTTGGGCGCTTTACTCGGAGCGACTCGGTCTTGAGGTCGGCTTTTACGAAGATCCTTACAGCGATTTCGGACGATTGACTTATGAGATGTGGCGTGCGCTCCGGCTCGTTGTTGATACCGGAATGCATTATTTCGGATGGTCACGCCAAAAAGCGATCGATTTTATGGCGGAAAATTCTGCTCTCACTCTCCATAACATCACAACCGAAGTCGACAGATACATCTCATGGCCCGGGCAGGCATTGGGATACAAAATGGGTGAGTTAAAGATTAGGGAACTCCGCTCTTACTCTAAAGAAAAATTAGGTGACAAATTCGATGTACGTGACTTTCACGAGGTTGTTCTCGGCAGCGGAGCAGTTCCAATGAATGTTTTAGAAACAAATGTGAACAATTGGGTATCGCATAAACTTTCGGGAATGTAGGGGCAGATGATGAAACATTTTAGTCAAATAATATTTATTATTTTAGCGATCATCCTTTACGGCTGCACAGGTCAGAAAGGGAGCAAAAGCGGTCAGGGGATAGGGCGAAATTTTTCCCCATCATTAGAATCTCGTATACCAGTAAACCCGGAAGTCGTTAAAGGTACGCTGGACAACGGCATAAAATATATGATACTGAAAAATGGAAAACCGGAAAAGAGAGCGGAGCTCCGCTTAGTGGTAAATGTCGGGTCCGTATTGGAAGAAGATGATCAACAGGGTCTCGCTCACTTTGTGGAGCATATGGCATTCAACGGGACAAAGAATTTCGCGAAGCAGGAAATTGTTGATTATCTCGAATCCATCGGTATGCGGTTCGGAGCCGATATAAACGCATATACAAGCTTCGACGAAACCGTCTATATGCTCAAACTCCCCACCGACAGTACGGAAATGATGGAAAAAGGGTTTTTGATATTAGAAGATTGGGCAAGCGGTGTGAGATTTGAAGATGAAGAGATCGACAAGGAAAGAGGCGTGGTCATCGAGGAATGGCGACTGCGAAGAGGCGCCGAGGCGCGGATGTTCGATAAGCAGCTTCCCGTACTTTTCAAAGATTCAAGGTACGCAATACGCCTGCCTATCGGTACGAAAGAAACTCTCGATAATTTCACTCATGATGCTGTAAAACGATTTTACAAAGACTGGTATCGACCCGAACTAATGGCTGTTATTGCTGTGGGTGATTTCGAGATCGAATGGATCGAAGGGTTGATAAAAGAGCACTTTAACCGAATCCCGCCCAGTGAAGATCCGCGGACCAGAGAATTTTACGGTGTTCCTGACCACAAGGAAACTCTCGTCTCTATCGCTTCGGATGAGGAAGCCACCGGCTCACGGGTCTCCATCTACTATAAACAGAACACGAAAAATGAAAACTCGCACGAAGCATACCGGGAATCGATCATAAAATCAATTTACAACGCAATGCTAAATGACAGACTTGCCGAGATAACTACCAAACCCAATGCTCCATTTCTTTATGGATTTTCCGCTCAGGGCAGGTTTGTTCGGGAAAAGGAAGTTTACCTCCTGACGTCAGGTGTTCAGGACAATGGGATCGAACGCGGACTTGAAGCCTTATTGACCGAAGCGGAACGGGTAGCCCAACACGGATTCACCTCCACAGAATTAGAACGGCAGAAGATCAACCATCTTAAAAGTATTGAAAAAATATTCAATGAAAGGGATAAAACAAGTTCAGGAAGCTATGCCTCCGAATATATCAGGCATTTTCTGGTCGACGAACCGATTCCTGGTATTGTATACGAATTTGAACTTTACAAGATGTATATGCCAACGATCACGGTTGAAGAGATAAACCATCTTGCGCGCAGCTGGCTTTCCGATGAGAATAGAGTGATCCTCGCCAATCATCCCGTGAAGGACAGTATAACAAAACCATCCGATAC
>CBDUTM010000318.1:0-2887 GCA_965369985.1 uncultured bacterium
GCAACAACATCTTTCGCGTCTGGACAAAGTCACCTGCTTGAATTCTGTAGAAATAAATACCTGAAGAAATTCCGCTTGCATCCCACGTTATCTGGTGGAATCCTGGGGGTTGAATCCCGTCAACAAGGCGGGCGATTTCCGCTCCAAGCAAATTATATATAATCAGTAGGACCTCGCTTCTGGCTGGCAGTAGATAACTAATGGTAGTAACTGGATTAAACGGGTTTGGATAATTTTGTTCGAGCTGGAAAGAAAACGGTGTGGTTGATACGTCCTCCTCAACACTGACCGGGTTTAGCAGATTTGTAATAATTTCTACCATTCTCCTCGGGTTGTATTCGGTGCTGTAATACACAACTTTTCCTTGTTGATCTATTATATAATCGAGTGGAAACGGAGAAATACTCAAGGGCTGCTTATAATCACGACCAACTCCCTGTTCCACATCCATCAGCACGGGGAAGTCTATTCCGAAGGCCGCAATAAACTTCTTGACAAGTTCCAAATCTTCGCTGATGTTCACACCAAAAATTACTACAGGTTCGGATTCGAATTTCTGCCCTATCGATACACCTATGTCCGACAACTCCGGACCGCAGACCGGTCACCACGATGCGAAGAGCGAGAGGACAACCACCTTGCCGGCATAATCCGATAGAGTGTGAGATATTCCGCTGACGTCGTTCAGTGTGAAATCCGGCGCACTGTCGCCGTTCTTAAGGGAACTGATATATCCCCTTGCGACTGCTGTCCTGCGCGATTCATCAGGATCGTTCGACCAAAAACTTATGACAGCCTGAGTATTATTTGTATCTTCAGGCGCAAAAGTCACTTTTACTTCAGCAACACCTCCCGGCTCTATACTCAAAAAATCGGGATCAAGAGTAAAATCCGTTCCTGTTGAAGTTATACTATCCACCAATAAAGTTGTAGAACCCGTATTTTGTACAATAATAATCGAGTCAGAGCTGCTTCCTAAGGGTATGTCTCCAAAAAAGAAAAATGTTTCTGGTAGAAATATGTCGGGTTCTTGCGCATTACCAAAACGTAGAACGTTAAAATTCAGCCAATTGGCTACGTAAAGCAGGCTATCTCGCGCAGCTATGCCCATTCCTCTCATCGTCATTTCTTCCCATCCAAGCAGGATCGGAGCTTGCCCGTTTGATACATCTATTACTTCGACAATATCCCACTCAGCCAGATATGCCTCATCGCCAACCACCGAAACACCCGCTGTAAAAAAAGGACTTTGGTAGTTACTCAAAAAAATCGGACTTGACGGGTCGCTCACATCAAATATATCAAGCCCCTGTGAACCAACCGCAACATATGCGATGCCCTCAACCACTTCCACGTCCCTTGCAGGTGCAGAAGTAAGCATAGCAGAAATCTCGTTAACGCTATTCGGATTGCTTACGTCAAGTATTTTGAGTCCTCCTCTGCCATCAGCCACATAGGCAATCCCTTCTTCCACTAAGACAGTCCATGCATTAGTCAAGTTATTGTAAACACTAATACTGAATATTGAATCACCAACCAAATCGAAGATTTCTAAACCCTTTTCATGTCTGGCTGCATAAAGTTTATTTGCATCAAGATATAGCCCTTCATAACTTACTCCTTCTTCCATATGCCAACTCACGCGTAGGAAAAAGTTTAGATTTGTTATGTTAATCACTGATATACCGTAAAGCCTTCCGGATGCATATGCGAGTTTTGCGCCGATTGCTGAATGATAAAATCTTGGACCGAATGGATCGTTTTCCGTAGATGGTTCATACCGCGCTTTAACAAAAGGACTGTCCGGTTTACTAATATTAAAAGCCACTAACCCCCCCACTCCCGCCACCCATGCTAAATTTCCCACCAATTCTACGTCAACCATCTCTGCAAACCAGGGCGCTCTAAATTCCGCGACAGGCTCAATGTTATCCACGCCCTGGGGAAATGCCGAACTGTGGAATAGAATAATATATAAAATAATTGCAAGTTTCTTACGACACAAATTCAAAATTGTCTCACCCACTCTACCATCCTGATTGATTATCTATGTTACTAATTGCTTAAAACCGACTGAGAAGAGAAAGACGGAAGCCTTCAAAATCGGGGACAAACCTGCAAACACCACCTGAACATTGTCTGCCTCCGCGAACTTTACCCGTCCATACAGTAACATTATGATTTCTCATGAATTCCATCTTTGCTTCTACAAAAGTCCAACGTCCTTTAACTCTCCCGTTTACGTCCGCCCATTCCGTTCCGGTGGAGATAGAGAATTTGCCCGACGGCGTATAACCAAATGCTAAAAGATATTCGTTGCCTTCTTCCTTGCCGAAAAAAGAAGCTGCCTGACTTTTCCTGATATCTCTCTCTTCGAATAGGAGTATTTCGGTTCTTACATCAAAAAGTGATTTCCCGAACTTAAATTCCACCTCCGACCCGAAAGATATCTTATCTGTATCCCTGAACTGTTCAAGACCAATAGAAGGAACTTCGGAAAAGTAGCGGATTTCATTTGAAACTGCGGCGTTAAGACGCCAGTAGGAAATTCTCGATGTACCGAACCGTTCTACTGCTAAGAAAGCCTCTCTATACGGCATCATACGCTTTTCTGCCGATGGAGTAACGCTTCTCCCGCTTCGCAGACTGCTATGACCATAACCGCCGATTATCTGCAGGTTTCCCGCTATGACAGGCATTCGCCACTCAAGAAGGTATCCGACCTCATCATTAAACCGGACGAAATGCGGATCAAGTTCAAACAGCCTTAAATCATTTTGCCTTTGGACCCGCGACGGGTTTTGGTATGGAGCGATGGGCGAATCGAGAATGTTTGGGTCTGCCGCAAAATTATGGAAGTTTTTATATTCCAGACGCACATTAGGGA
>CBDUTM010000319.1:0-2856 GCA_965369985.1 uncultured bacterium
CCTCTCGTCGATAAAGGTAGAACCATTATTGCAACTTCGGGTTCGCTTGGATATGAATTTGGCGAACTTCTAAAGCAAAAGAACAAATCCACGAAATAAAAAGACCGGCAGTAGCTGCCGGTCATCTGTAACATTTACAAATTAGTATTCTTAATTATTCATTCCGACCGGAATAATGAATATATCTCTTACCCCCCACAATCTGGCATCACTTTTAGAATCCATCCAAATATCCGCCCTCTCCATATATCGTCTGTTCATCGTATCATGAACCACCATTCTTCTTACATACACGATATCAATTGTGTCGCCAAAGCTTATTGTAGCTGCATTATTGTAACCCATTTTCGCCATGAACGCATTTTCCGCCCGGATCATATCTCTGCTCAGAGCGAGCGTTCCCTCTCCCACACGTTCACCGCTTGCGGTTATAAAGGGTGTCGAATCTGTTTGGTCAATATCTGAATTATATGCTGTGGAAATTATTCTGGTTAATCCTTTATAAGGGTTTCGTCTTTGCTCCTTCCCCAGCCAGATCAATGTCTTTTCTATTTTATCCAGATTTGAAAGCAGTTCACGATTTTCTTCTTGAAGTGCATTTAGTTCACTCGCCGCGTTATAATCAATGCCATACTTCAGACCTGAGCCCGTGATCAGAAAAACAGTTAAAGCTCCAAAAATTGTCGTTCTATTCATCATCCTATCCCTCATTCACATTTTCACAGTATCAAATAATCTTTATATATATTTTTATTTTATACATAGTTTTGTTAGAGAAAATTGTATATCCATAGTATTAAGTCCTATAAATATACAATATATGGTATAATATGAATGCAACTTATCTAAATTCCAAGTAAAATATTTAATTCTTTCAATTCGATTATCTTATTTAATTGCATCATTATTTCTCTCAAATTCAATCTAACTTGACTATTACTCCTTCCACCAATAACTTCCCGAAATGAGAAGTTACTTACATAAGATACCATTGTATATTCTATCCACTGTAGTCTTGGTCACACTTTCAGGTTGTTCAACAACATGGCTGCCATCTTCATATATGAATGAAACCGGCTATGATGCTTCATCTTTGCAATTATTGGAAGTTTATAAAAATCTCGAGTTCAGGGCAGCAAACAACGACAACTATTTGTATTTTCAGGTGACTATCAATGCTGACTCTACAAACAGAAGATATGCACGATCGATTCTAAACCTTTGGCTTAACTCAGATGGTTCTCATCTTAAGAAAACCGGATTTCAATTTCCAATTCGAAAAAAAGCGCATCCATTTCTTAAAAGCCAATTCTCCTCCATAACAGAATGGGGTGGATTCAAGAGTATTCTTTCTGATACACAGAAAGTCACAGTATCCAAATATCTCAAAGATACTGAATCGAAGATACTCTATTTCAACCCGGATTCCGGGAGTATTGATTTAATTGAACCTGACGGGACACGTGGTTTTTCTATCAGTCGAATGCTCACAAATAAAACAATGATCCTAAACTTTATTATTCCGCTCAACGCGAATGGAGTTGGAATATTAGGCGTACCTGAAGGTAAAGGTACAGACCTAACCGTTGGGGTTGAGATCTTACCAAGTTCCAATATTCTTCGTTCGCAGCCACGAACCACTCAGTCTCTAGCTTCCCCGGGAATTGGGAGGCCACAGCAAACGACCAGAAGGTCGAATCTCGGGAGGGCTCAAATTAGGCAGTCATCTGAAATTCATTGGCTGAACATAACCTTAGCCACAATGGATAAAACCCCATGATGATCAAATTATCAGGTAGAATGACGACTCTTGTTATTCTCATTATAATTCTTTTTCAAAGCAGTCTTGCTCTCGGTCAATTCTCAACAGCAAGTAAATTTGTTTTCAAATCAGACGCTTCTTCATACATTGACGCAATTTCCAGGAATACTATAGTGTTTGGAGTCGGTGTACGGATGACAGGCGGAGATGAATTTTTTAAAGGAATTGGCAAGTCGGGTGGACCTCCACCCCTGGTTCCGTCATTCCCCCTTCAAATAAGCGCCACGATCATTGACGATGAAGTGATCAACGAATCCGGCGAGTATTACGCCAAACTCGGTGGATTAACAGAATCAGAAAAAGATTCTTTTCTTTTAAATTACCGTGATCATTACAATTTAGATGAACATGATATGATCTGGATATATATGAGAACTACACTCTCAGAAAACTATATTGATCCTGAAAAATGGGTGATATTTGTTCAAGAGGAAGATGAAAACCAATTTGAACCTAAAAAAGTTTCAGAAGAAGGATCTTTGATCAAATTAGATAGCTTTCCTGCCAGAGAAAGATGGCGTAGAGCGCAAATAAAGGAAATTCAGTTTGCTCTTCTTTTGCCGAAGAAAAAATTCGATGGTAAGAGCTGGATTCCATCAACCGGTAAGCTCAAGATCGTATTCATGAATATCAATAAACAATCTGAACGGACCGCAGGTACTTGGAATTTTAAATCAGATTAATTTCGTGTTAGGTGATTTTCCACCTATGATTTTTCGAATTATTTTTTCTATTGAATATTCTTTTTACTCAACATCCAACACTCAAGAAATTCGGAATTCATTCCAAAAATAATAATTAAATTGCATTGCACTTATAAGAGAATTACCTTAACGAAACTTTAAATTAAAATTATAGGAAAATGGCGTTAACACAAGATAATAAAAAAAAATCGTATAATCGTGGGCGATCCGGGCAGCAGCATAAACCCAAAAAACACGTTAAAAGAGAAATATTTATCAACGAGTCTCGAAATGAGACTCGCATTGCGATAACAGAAAATGATGTTCTTGCAGAAATATTACTTGAGCGCC
>CBDUTM010000320.1:0-2851 GCA_965369985.1 uncultured bacterium
AGGAGTTCGAATCGGGGGCAGCAATCATAGTGCAGAATTTCCGACAAAACAAGTTCTAACTTCGTCCACTTTGGGGAGCCATTTCCTTGATGAAGCCCTTTCGCGTTGTCGTGGATGGGCTTACTCGTTCGATCATTTGTCCGAATCGGACCACTCCAACGCCAAAGAACAAACAACTCCTTGTGGATCAACGAACTAACAAGCTCGAGTCCTGCGGGTGTCATTCCCACTTCACAATCGGAACCTGCTGTGGCCTCCTGATGTATAACCGCTCGGAGACCTAAGATAGTCGTCACCAGTCGAAAGGGAAGGAATGGAAAAAAAGAGTTTGGAAATGGGTAACCGAGTTTCAGAAAACCGTAACCGAGCTGTCGTTCAACACTGATATAAGAATTGCCGAACACGCGGAAGGGAGTGCCCAGGGACTTGTTGGATATCGTGTTGCTGATCCGGCTAAATTGACAGGGGATACTTACGAAATATCTTTTAATAATCAAGTTCTCTATTTTGATGTGGATGGAGAGTGGAAATTCGCAAACTCTGATTCAACTATCCCGAATGGTCTGCAAAAGAAAACGGATATTTCAGCTTCTACCGTATATGGAGCGGCGGTCATATCAGACAACGTCGGTACGTATGACCTCTTTTTTAGTCTTACTTTTGTGGCATCAGCAGATGGTGAATGGGCAGATGGGTTTAAGCTGACGTTTCCTTCAGAGGTAGAAATATTAAGCGCAAGTATATCCGGCGGCGGCTGGGGCGATGCGGGCGGGGGGTCAGACGCCGGACAAAATTGCCTGAACTTTCCTGATGGGTTGATCGATGTTGCAGCTAATTCGATCATGTGGGGCGATTCATCACGATCAGGATTTGGATGTATAGAGAATGACGTCGTTTTCGTGGTGAACATATCGCCTGTGGCGCTTCCAATTACAGTAGATTGGGAAGCGTATGATGACGCATTCGGCAGTGCATCTATAGATGCATCGGGAGCCGTTACTCTGACGGAAATCAGATATGAGTTTAAGCGCGAAATACACTGGAAATTACTGAATGTGACAACAAGTGAGATCCTGCTTCAATCGCAACGATTTCCGGAGGATATTTACAGTAATGATATTCCCACCACTGAAGGCTTTAAGGTAGTGTTAGCTGATTTTACTTTTAATTTTCCAACCACTTACTTCGCCACCGAATTTACTGTTGATGCAGATCCATCCGATGGCGATCTAATTCTCTGGGGTGGTGGATTTTCCTTTACAGATCTCTGGTATATATTTGGCTCAGGAACACCTATTCCTACAGTTGAACAGGCACAGCCTGATCTTGAATTCAGATTCACAGGAGTAGCGGCTGATAACGAAAGTCCTGTGACGGCAGGTGGTCAGTTCTCCACTCAATGGCCAAGCACACCTGCTTTCGGCAACCCCGATTTATCAGGCGTTCCTAATGTTCAGCTAAGTGTTCCTTTTGAGCTGTGGAATTTAGAGGCTAATGATGGCGCCGGTATGCAGATAGAAGTAGCGGTAATGAACAGAAACGCGGACGGTAATGGAGCTCCAAATACGACAGCCCCTGGGATCTGGCGGATGGCAGGAAGAGATTATATGGTTATTCTTCAAAAGGAGTATACTGATGATCCAGCTCCGATTCGCTCCTTAAATGACCCAACAGCCACGTGGCTACTGTTCTGGCGTCAGGGAGGCGAATCTGTCTGGTCCACAGGTGATGAGTTTATTGTAAGATTTGCCAATCCTCTTCAGGTAGATTTGGATCTGTTTCGATTTCAGGTACCAACTGAATTGGAGGCGATAGGAATCCCTGTGACATTTGAGCTGGCTCAAAACTTCCCCAACCCGTTCAACGCTGAAACGACTATTCAATATTCGTTACCCAGACAGAGCGATGTGAAGCTGCTGATATACAATTTATTGGGTCAGGAAGTATTCCGATTCGAGGTCAGAGATCAGAAGCTCGGAAAGTATCAGATCAGATGGAACGGAAAAAATGAAAGAGGTAACGATCTCTCGTCAGGATTATATATCTATAGGTTTTTTGCAGGCAACAGCGTGCAGACGAAGAAGATGATTCTGCTGAAGTAAAAAGTATTAGATTAAATTAAAGGAAAATGAAATCAGGCGATTTAGGCATATAATTCTCTTTTCAATATTGGTCAATCTGATGTTGTTGGGTTTAGCCGTTGCACAAGAAGCAGACAAAGGAAAGAAATCGCGCACTCCTGTTCGGCAGGCTAAATTAGCCGGTGCAAACGGTCCGGTTGAATCGGTTCTCAACATCAACAGTCTTGAAACATGGGTAGCTACCGACGGATTTTTCGATGCTAAAGTTGGCGGTGGTTGGAACGGTTCGTTTCCTAGGGGTACACAGATAGGGTTGATATTCAGGGAAGGGATCGTGTGGGGCGCCCGGGTAAACGATAACGGCGCGAGTGGTCTGAGAATTCGCGCAGGCGGCAGTTCACAGTCGAATGGTCTTAATGGAGGCAGAGCTGTGGGATATGTAGCTGATCCGTATAGCCCTCCCACTGGTTTTGAGGACCCGTCAGCCCGGCAAGTCTGGAGAGTCCGGACTGATTGGGAAACGGCGGACCTCGCAATTGACGCGGCGAGCTTTAATCGGATAGAACCTGATAGTTCCACCGATGAGGAAATTGCAGAAGTTAAGGCTCAGTATTCGCATGACTGGGACCATTGGCCCGCAACTTCCGGAGCGCCGTATGAAGATGTTGACGGTAACGGCTCATATGATCCTGCCATCGATATTCCGGGTTTTCCGGGCGCATCACAGACCATCTGGTTCGTTGCGAATGACCTTGACGCGGACGTTAATG
>CBDUTM010000321.1:0-2837 GCA_965369985.1 uncultured bacterium
ATCCTTTTGCATAAGAGCGGTGTAACCCACCATATCGGTGAACATAATTGCGGCTAATTTTCTTTTTGGAGAATCACTAATAATTAAATTTCATCTTTTTTAGCAATGCTATAAATCTTGGATTTGACCTTAAGGTCGCATCAGTATAAGGTAGGATAGTATCTATATAGGTCATAACAACTTCCTTTTGCTCATAAGCTATTTCGAGCCAATCGATAGCCTTTTCATATTCGCCCAAAAAAACATAGCTCTCTATTATATCTGACTTACGGACATATTCCAATTTAAGGAGTGATTTAAGATATTCTCTGTTCAACCCTTCCAATCCTGCGTCACGATATCCTTTTTCAACTGAATCCGCAAATTCGGTAGACTTGCCCGAATAACGAATATAATTCATCGTGTATTTATAGGCTTCCTCTTTGTTCTCGGCATATCGGTATATGATAGATAGCTGCCAACTTGAAACTTGGTTGTTAGGATATAATTGTGAAACGGCTATTAACTTTTTGATTCCCTCATCTTCGTTCCCACTCGCATATTCAAGATAACCCAAATTTGTTTGGATTATCAATGCAAGGGGATCGAGTTCACTTGATCTTCTAACTTGATTTAATGATTCCTCAAACCTTCCTTGCCGCGCAAGAAATTCAGCATACCACTGTCTCCCTGTGGGATAGTTTGGGTTTAGCTCAAGTCCCTTTAGGAATTCTTCTTCTGCCTTTTTCCAATCCCACAAATGTTCATGATAGGCGTAAGCCAACGAAATGTGAGCTTCTCCGAGATTTGGATTTAACTTCAGCGCCTCGTTTGCGGCTGCCATCGCTTTCGGATAAGTATCGCTTGATGGATAGCCACCGTATTCATGCAAGAGATTGTAGCTTTCAGCTATGCCCACATAAGCCAGGGCATAATTCGGGTCCGCATCCACTGCCTGTTGATAGAATTCCAATGCAGTTTGAATATCTTTTGTTGTCCGCTTGTTCCAGAAGAATTTTCCTTTTAGATACGCTTCAAGTGCTACCGGATTAATTATTCTCGCGCTTTCCAACCGATTTTTTTCTTGAGGAGTCAGCGTGATCTTTATCTCTTTTGCGATCGCTTTTGCTATCCTGCTTTGCAGTGAAAGAACGTTTTCTAATTTATCTGTATAGTCATTTGCCCATAGATGTTCGTCCGTAGAAGCCCTTATCAGCTGGGCTGTAATTCGCACTTCGCCGCCTGCGTGCATAACGGAGCCTTCTAATATTGCATCAACATTAAGTTCCTTTGCTATTTCGGGCAAAGGTTTACGCACCCCTTTATATTGCATGACCGATGTTCGTGAGATAACCTTTAGCGATCGAATTTGAGCTAATTTAGATATCAACGCTTCAGTCATTCCGTCACTAAAATATTCCTGATCGGGATCATTGGACAAATTTTCCAGCGGCAATACGGCGATTGAACGGATGCTCCCGGTAGCCTCCATGGGTTTGTCCGAAGAAAAGAAAAACGGTTGTAACCAGAGAAATAGAACTGCCAGTAATATCACCATCCCCGCATATATATAAGTGTTTTTCTGTCTGCTCTTATTCTTAGGTTCAGCACTAACAGGTGTCTCAGCAGAATTTTCGGCTGCCGCTTCAATCGAATAAACCCTAAGAGATTCTTCCACGTTTTTCAGCTCTTTCTCGCCTAATGGAGTTATCTTAATTCCCTGCTGATTCTTCAGGTTGTCATAAACTTTGTCACTGACGCAAATTCCGCCTGCATTCGCAAGAGGTTCAAGTCGGGAAGCAACATTCACACCGTCTCCGTAAACTTCCTCTCCCTCAACTACTACATCGCCTACGTGTATCCCTATGCGAAGCGCCATTTCGTCTTCGGTTTTAAATACATGCTGAATCTCAAGAGCGGCATTCACAGCCTCTATTGCGCTGTCAAATGTGCAAAAAGTTCCGTCCCCTACGAATTGTAAGATTTTGCCGCCATGTTTTGTGACGTGAGGCTTCATCAGGTCACGATGTCGCTGTATCAGCTCACGTGCTTTGGTTTCATCCTTTTGCATAAGAGCCGTATAGCCCACCATATCGGTGAACATAATTGCGGCAAGTTTTCTTTTGGGTGTTTCTGTCATATTCCTCTTATTGCGGTCAGGGCAAGCCCTAACCCGCACATATCTTTTAACCTAATCGGTGCGATAACCGCTCCTTTAAATTTGGAACAAGCGATTCGACCGATAGAGCCTTACTCACCAATTCCGCAGTTATATCTTTGTCGAAAGCCGCCGAAATTATCTGTTCCATTGATATTCCGGCAGGGTCTTTTTCAGCTATTGAAACCTGATCGCCCGCTTTCACCATCCCTTCTTCTAATACACTAAAATAAACTCCAAACCGTCTGCTCTCCATAAAAACGCCGGGGAACTGGTCATCTTCCATTCTCATTCCCAATTTGTAACAGGGCATTCTGAAATTCACCGCTTGCAGTAATGCTCCTCCGATCTGAAGCTTATCGCCGCCATTTATGCTTGATTCATCCAGACCGTCTAAAGTCAGATTTTCTCCGAAGATTCCCGGAGTGAGATCATCTCTACCTGTTTCTTTTTTCCAATAGTCATAATGATCCTGAAAATATGCGTATACCGCACCAAGAATTCCTCCGTGTACCCGTTTATCTACAATGCTGTCGCCTGTTAGCCCTTCTTTAGTGACAAGCTCTTCTCCGTCCACGGGTTCCTTATAAAATCCGGTGGCTATCGTTCTTCCCTGCCATTGAACTTCTCTTCTTTCGGCAATATTAAGAGACAAAACTGTCATCAACTTTCCTGTTTCAAAGCCGCAAGCCTCTTGATT
>CBDUTM010000322.1:0-2830 GCA_965369985.1 uncultured bacterium
GTTTGGATAGCCAACACAAATGCCCCATATCGACGTCTAAAATTTATCTCCTTGACTGTATAACCGATCAGCTTTGAATTGGGAGCGATTATTGCCTCTGCAAGGATCACGTCCTCGGCTTGCAGATCTTTGTCATCGAGTTCTACTTCGCTTAAAGTCAATAAATTTTCAGACTTCGTAAATTTGAGAATATCTTGTACGCTTCCCCTGACCAGCAATATATCTTCATCTTCTATTAAAGTAGATCTAAGTTTTTGCCAATATTTTTTTTCACCTCGAATAATCTCTAATATGTTCACATCATAAGTTTCCGCAATTTTCCTGTCTGTTAGAGAATTACCTATCATGGGAGAATCGGCAGTCACGGTCACCTCGGTGAGGTAACTGCGCATACTATAGTTTTTAGTCAAATCTCCCGTGCTCACCCTGTCCGGTAGCAATTTATAAGAAAAGAGTAATAGATATAATCCGCCAATTGCGAATAATACTATTCCCATCTTCGTAAATTCAAATATTTTAAACTCTTCATATCCGTAGCTTTGCGAGATAGAACTTATTAGGATATTTGTTGAAGAACCTAATAGAGTCATACTCCCCCCAAGAATAGCCGCAAATGATAGCGGAATCAGATATTTTGAAGGGCTTATTCCTCTCTTTCGCGATATATTTATTATTATCGGAAGGAACACGGCAACTACAGCCGTATTGTTGATGAATGCAGACGTTCCTCCTGCTATAATTATTATAAAAAGCATCAGACCGGTATTGGAATTTTGGATTTTCTTATCCGCAATGAACGCTAGATAATCCACAACCCCGGTGTGAATTAATCCTGCGCTTAATATGAACATTGCTCCGATAGTTATTGTGGCACTATTGGAAAATCCCGACACCGCTTCAGAAGGTGTAATTAAGTCAAATAGGAGCAGAACAGCTAACATAAACATCGCAACCAGATCAGGCGATAATTTGTCGGATATAAACAGTATCAGCGCTCCGACTAATACCGCAATTAGTATGATTGAATCCATAATTTAGTTTATGACTGTCATTTTATGTTTTGGTCTGCTAAAAACGAAACTAAATCACTGAAACAGCGTAACTTACAATGATCGGATTAATGTATGTGAAACTCCGTGAAATGTCAATGCTCAAGATGTTGAATATATACCTTGAATATGCATATTGTACCGAGTAAAATTGAGCAGTGAATTATTTTATTTTCATACTTTTTACTTATATAATTTATACAGGAGGATAAAATGAAGAGTGTTTTTTCGATTCTTCTAATTGTGTTATTTTTTGGAGCCTTATCGACCGGACATGCACAGATAAGCGTAAAGAATGAAACATATAAGCTATCTAACGGATTAAATGTCATATTGCACGAAGACCATTCTGCGCCATTGGTATCTGTAAATCTTTGGTATCACGTGGGCTCGAAAAACGAAGAGCGCGGGAAATCCGGATTTGCCCACTTATTCGAGCATATGTTATTTAAAGGTTCAAAAAACGTACCTGATGGTACAATGGATAGGATCATCGATGGCGCCGGTGGGAGGAACAATGGCTCTACCTCAGATGATAGGACAAATTATTGGGAGAATACTCCATCCAATTATCTTGAAAATATGCTCTGGATCGAATCAGATCGGATGGGCTGGCTCCTTTTAGGAATAAATTTAGAGAAATTAGATAATCAAAGAGATGTTGTTAAGAATGAGCGAAGACAAAATTACGAAAATCGACCCTATGGATTAATGTGGCTAAATATTTATTTCAAACTTTATCCCGAAGAGCACCCATATCATTGGCCAACTATCGGTCTAATGGAGGATCTTTCCGCTGCTTCTCTTGAAGATGTGAAAAATTTCTTCCGGTCCTATTATGGCCCCAATAATGCCAGTCTTGCCATAGCAGGTGATATTAATATCAGCGAGACAAAAAAATTAGTGGAAAAATATTTTGGTGAAATACCTTCAGGACCGGAAGTAATTCAACCGGTACACGCAATACCTGTTCTGACAGAAGAGGTCAGGTTTATGATGGAAGACAAGATTCAGCTTCCCAGAATTTATATGATATGGCACAGTGTTCCTGTTTACGACAATGACGACGCGGTTCTCGATGTTTTGGGAGCGGTTCTATCAACAGGAAAAAATTCGCGGTTGTTCAAATCAATGATATTTGATAATCCAATCGCCCAGGATGCTACCGCAATACAGTTCTCAAGAGATCTAGCCGGTTCATTTGAAGTTTTCGTAACGGCAAAACCTGATGTTGGACTTAGTGAAATTGAAAACTCGATCTGGGCGGAGATCGAAAAAATTCAAAAAACTCCTCCCACGCAAAGAGAAGTAGATAGAGCTATAAATGGGATTGAAGCTAACTTTCTTTTCAGTATTCAAAATATTGGCGGATTCGGCGGTAAAGCTGATAAACTCAACCAATACTATACTACCACCGGAATCGCGGACGGATTTGAGGCTGACCTTTCCCGTTATCTAAAAGTCACCCCGGAAGATGTGCAGAGAGTGGCGAATAAGTATCTCGGTAGGGACAACCGCATAATATTAAGCGCTGTGCCGGAAGGTAAGACAGACTTACAGGCTGCGAAATAAATTTTAATAGTGGAGAATTTTAAAATGAATAGATATTTAAGATGGTCGATCATATTATCCGCCATTATGTTACTCATTGGATGCGCAGGAAGTAAAAACGGTTCTATGTCATCCGATTCAAAAATGTTCGACAGAAGTGTTCAGCCAACTCCCGGAAAAGTGCCGAGTCTTGCGCTTCCTACAATACAAAATTTCAGTTTATCAAACGG
>CBDUTM010000323.1:0-2816 GCA_965369985.1 uncultured bacterium
CCGTCATCATGAGTGAGAATTAATTTATTGCCGTTGATCTCATAAGTACTGGTCATACTCAACGCGATCAGATACGGCGTATCAAATGAATCTTGACCACAATATATTTTTGTGCATGCCGCCATAGTGATCGAGATTGAGTCACCTTTCGTATAGTATTCTCCAAAGCAAGTATTGCAATCTGCTTGGCCAGAAACTCTTCCATCCTCGTTAAATTCAATTGAATACTTATCAGGATTGTCTATTAATATAGCACCATTGATTTCTGACAATATCATCTCCAACTTCCAAATATCGTCAGTTAATGACCTTTGAGATATATCATCTTCACATCCAAGTATAGTAAATATCCATACAAACGAGATTAATAGAAATCGTATCTTCAAAATTATCATCGTGTAGTTCCTTCTGAAAACCACCCCTTTATCCCCTCCTTAAAAAGGAGGGGATATAAGAATCAAATCCTAAAAAAGAGAGCCGCTATCCTCGCCCATTACTGCTTTTCGGATCAGCGGAATGGGCGGACCTCCGAATGAAAGATACATATCATGGTATGCTTTCCACGTTCCATGCAACCCTCTCGTCGCCGTCCAGTCTTCACGGAGTTTCTTGATCATAAGTTTGCCCATAGTATAGTTCAGATACGCAGGATCGTAAGTTCCCCGAGCTGCCTGCTGTCTCGCATTTCCCGGATCCTGAAATCCCGACTCAATAAAGAGCGCTTCCGATTCTTCAACTGTCATCCCTTCTGTGTGTAATCCGATAGTGGAGAGAAAACGAGCATTGCGAAGCAGGGCGTTAGCAAGCTGACCAATATGTATCTCGGGGTCGCCGTCACTCAATCCGGCATCCCACATCATCTCTTCAGTGTAGTGCGCCCATCCTTCAGCATACGCATAGCCTACAAATACCTGGGCAAATTTGGATTCAGATCTGTTTGAATGCAAAAACTGTAGGAAATGTCCGGGCCAAACCTCATGCACAGAGACGAACAACAGATCTGATTTTCCCGGAAGATAATCATGCTGATCTTTTTCAGACCAGGTGGGATCAGGCGGAGCGATATAATATGTTGAAGGCAATCCTTTTTCGTATGGACCGGGAATATTTATATAAGCGAAATTCCACCTTGCGTATTCGGGTGATTCCGCAACGAGCGCTTCTTCCGTTCCGGGAATAGTTATGAGGTCTTTCTCCATCAGGAAATCCCGAAGTCCGGATAATTGCTGACGCGCTCCTTCAACCGCTCCTCCTTCGTTTTTTACGTCGCGAGCTTTTTCTACACACTCATGATTCGTCATTCCGCTCGCGTATTCTGCGCACGCTTCGGAGAGTGACGCGATATTTCTCGCAAGGTCCTTTTCAGCGATTATTTTCAAGTCGGCGATGGAAACGTCCACTCTCTCTGTCGCCCATAACATCTCCTGAAAGTTCTCCGCGCCGATGGCGAAATCGTCAGTGGCATTCGGTCGCTGCTCTTCTATCCACGCGTCAAGTTTTTTCATCGCTGCAACGGCAAGCATATTTGCTTCTCTTAATTTTATCTGGAGCTGCGCATCTTCCACACTCGCGAATACATCATAGATATCGTTTTCAAAATATGAAGCATAACCGCCGAATGTGGTGTGACCTAAATTTACAAATGTCAATGGCATGGGTGTGCGCAGGTTGGCGATTATCTGTTCAACTGCCCGCGGAACTTCACCGGCGAATTTCGTGTATGCCTTCATACGAACATCAAGCGGAGCGTACTCAAGAATTACATAACTACTGGGGCTAAAATGACCCTGATAAAAACCCGGGTTCCGATACTGCTCCTCTGTTGTTTTGAGCCAGAACAAGTTTTCGTCAATTACAGAGATGAGGTATTCTTTCTCAAATCGTTGATCGTCACTGAGAGTCGTCCCTTCAAATGCCGTTGCGGTAGTCCGCAGGGAATGAAGCCGAGCGATCTCGTTGTTAAATCCCTCTACACTCCAATCGGGAAGCTGTCCGTCGAACTCATGTCGACCCGCTCCAATAGCTGATGTGGGATTAGCGACAAAATAATCTTCAAGGAATTGTGAAACGAAACTGTCCCAATCCGCGGAGTGAGTTGGCATCATTTTCACAGTTGATTTTTGACAACTGACGTTCAGGATCAACATCATAAAAAGCGTAAATATTCCCAATGTTTTAGATCTGATATTTCTCATAGTCATCTCCGAATAATATTATTTGATAGTGCTGCGTTTAATTTATGTAAGATATTGCCGAATGTTCAGAGTGGCAATTTAATTAATCAGAATATTTGTCGATCTCCGGAATATTGAGCCTTCTAAAGAGTCTCCTGATAAGTAAGAAAATTAGGAGCACAACAGTTCCCAAATGAATCAACGTATATTTACTGTCGAACAATCCGTCCGATTCAGATTCTTTTTGCTTCAATGAATCAGGCAAGAATGGTAGAATTGCCTCCATTACACCGGCAGATATTGCGTTTTGTTGTCTGCTCTCAATTACAGGATTGTGAAATGTGAGAATGATAATACGTTGGTTCGGATCTTGCGTTGCTGATATATGTGAAAAAAAAGTAAGAAAAAGAATATGAATAGCTGAAGTAAAAATCATTTGCTGGGGAGCAGGGATTCGAACCCCGACCTACGACTCCAGAGGCCGCTGTCCTGCCATTAGACGACTCCCCAAAAGCGACGTGAAATTAATCTGTCACTTGATTATAGTCAAGGTTAATTAGAGAATCCGATAAATACTGTCAATTCCCTCCGGAATAATTCGATAATATTATTCCGATACGATTCTGAAGTTCGTTCGCCATG
>CBDUTM010000324.1:0-2816 GCA_965369985.1 uncultured bacterium
AAAAGCTGACAATGATTTTGTAATGATCGGAAGCTTAAAGTAATAGGTTAAATAGAATATGTTTTGGAAAGAGAGGGTTTGTTTAACCCTCTCTTTTTGTTTGGAATAAGCAGATAAGGGAAGATTTTTATGGATCCGATGCTGAATGCGATTTTAGGGATAACTTTTGTTGGACTGGCTTTTGCAGGGACGATATTAATGTATTGGCTCTGGGGATTGCCTTATGATCATGATAAATTTAAAAGTGAAGCGCCCATTTCTCTCCGCATGCTTCATCGGATCATCGGATATCTTTATATTGTAATATATCTGACTCTCATGTGGCAAATGGTGCCGCGTCTTTGGAATTACCAAATTGAGTTTCCTGCTCGAACAGTTATCCATTTAACGTTCGGAATCCTGATCGGCATCGTTCTCTTTCTAAAATTTATGGTTGTTAGGTTCTTTAAGCATTTAGAGTCAAGGTTCGCACCCTTTTTTGGGACACTTCTTATGATCTCGACAGTATTACTTGCCGGATTATCGGTTCCAATGGCTTTTAAAGAATATCAGCTGAGAAAAAGTGTCGTTGGAGGAGATGTATTCAGCGATAAAAATATAATAAGA
This sequence comes from uncultured bacterium, assembly GCA_965369985.1. Classification (GTDB taxonomy): domain Bacteria; phylum Fidelibacterota; class SORT01; order SORT01; family SORT01; genus JACZTG01. Next base: position 607 of record CBDUTM010000324.1, read on the forward strand.
ATTGAGCGGCTTGTCTCTAACGCAGGGTTTTCTGAAGAAGTACCACTAAATAAATTATCCAAGAAAGAATTTCTTCTAAAGGGGAGAAGAGTTCTGCTTAATAAATGTGTTCAATGCCACGATTTGCGAACCGTACTTGTTAAACCACGCACACCATCTGATTGGGTCAGAACTGTAAAAAGGATGTCCGAAAGGACTGTTGCGGAACCGATTTATATGGAAGAACAATGGTGGGTATCGGCTTATCTTATCGCACTATCTCCCGAGCTGCACAGAGGATTGAGATCCAAGCTAGAAGAAGAAAAATTTATCCTTTCCTCAAAACAGGTAACTACTATTACCGAGTCTGAACAGAATAAATTTGCTCTAACCGAAGCGGCGAGTGTTTATGAAATGAAGTGCTCAGCTTGTCATTTTTTAAGCAATGTTGAAAATAATCCGCCTACAACAGAAGAAGAAGTCAATTCCCTTGTCGATAGAATGATAATGAATGGTTTAACTGCAGATGAATTTGATCTAAACCTAATACGGTTTTATCTTTTGGAAACTTATACCAACTGAGTTTTACTACCTCTTCAAAGCCCTAATTACCGATTAGAGCAGAAATACCCGAAATAATCGAATAAGTCGTTAAGTAGTTATTTTTATTAAACTTTCTTGCAATTTTGGTCGTATATGGAGCTATATTGTGATGCGGGTCACATTATAAACTAAAAGGAGAGAAAAGATGACATTCGAATACAAGGAACAAAGACAAGATTGGGAGCAGGATGATATCATTGAACGGGCTAACGAATTGTTGGTAGATATAGCTGACTCTATAGAAAGTATTGATGATTTATCCTATTATGGTTCTCCGGATGAAGAGAGCAATTCTTTTGTGCTTGAAGATGGTAGTGTAGAATTTAATAAGGGTGATTCTTTTGTGGATGCAGAGGGAAATCTTATTTTAAAATACGATTGAACCCGGCTCGATCAAAAGTAGGATAAAGAGATCCTACTTCTAAATCGTCAATTTATAATGACTTAATTATTGGTAATCCTGCGATTCCCTGAAAATTAACTTTGGATTGAACTATAGAACCATTTATTATGTCGTTTGAAGATATAACAAATTCATTATCCGATACTTCAGATATTGTGTAATTCAATTTCAAATTTGAAGCCTTGATCCCCAGATCAGAAATATCCTTAATTCCGCTGAAACTATTTGATCCGCCACCAACTACGGAAGGTGTACGCCAGTATTCAGATGCTTTAAATGCGATGTGAGTAACGTCATCACTCCATTCTTTCGCGGTCGGATTTTCTTTAACATTTGACGAGAAACTACCGGAAGAAGCGACGGCTAATGCGCTCGCAAACAGTACCAATGTTATTAGTAATAAAAGTTTTTTTTGTTTCATTTGAGCCTCTCCTAACGTATTTGTTTGTTTCTACATCCCTATAATAACATTTTGCGTTGCTCAAAAATATGACGTATATCACAAAATGCACGATATACCCACTTTAACTGATTCTATAAATGATTAGTATATCGTTAATTAATAAATACTTAACACAAATTAGTACAACGAAATATTTTTATATGTTATAATTATTTCTTCGCTTACCAACTGACTTAGGCTTGAACTATAAAATTATATAATATAACTTATTATTAGCAGTTAGAGGCTACTACGGTTGAAAAACCCCGGATTAAACCCTTTGAGGTGAAAATGAATATCTATGTAAGTAATCTATCCGATGCAGATATTAGCGCCGAATTGAGAACAGCTTTTGAATCTCACGGAAAGGTAGCTTCAGTAACAATAATAACTGATGAATTCAATGGTAAGAAAAGGGGATTCGGCATTGTAGAGATGCCGGATGAAACAGAAGCCAAAGCCGCGATCAGTGCATTGAATGGCAATGAAGTTGGCGGTCATCGCCTTAAGCTCAGCGATAGACGAAATGCACCGAGGCGATCCGGAGGGAAAAGTCGAAGATCGGCAAAACGCGCAAAGCCATCTGACCGTCGTGGAATTGATAGAAGGAAGAAGTAGCGATCATCGAAGAAATCTCATAGTAAGAGCTCTTGCGATATAATCTTGTGCTCCACTTATTCTAGCTGTATATTAAAATTATTATCTAAGAATCCACATCTAACCGGGAGATAGATCAATGGAAAAAATTCACTCTATAGTAGACCTCATGGTAATGGGAATAGT
>CBDUTM010000325.1:0-2814 GCA_965369985.1 uncultured bacterium
CAAACAAAATGTTACCGGTTTTTCTCGGCTCTTTGGCATATCTGATCGCAATTTTAGTTGCGGACCTTTTCGCTTTGTTGGAATCATTTATCGGCAGGGTGGATACTCACTGGACACCTGAGCGGTAAAATCTTATTCGATATAACTGATCTTTGCCTCAATTATCCTATTGTTGTTGCCATTTAAATATTCGAATTGTCTACCGCACTTATAGCAACTGAATCTGTTGTTTTCTTCATCTATCTTTTGACCGCATTCACATATCCACCCTGATCGTTTCGCCGGTACACCTACCATCATAGCATAATCGGGTACATTTTTTGTCACAACTGCGCCAGCTGCAACAAACGAATGTTTTCCAATTTCTGTTCCACAGATAATTGTGGAGTTCGCTCCCAATGTTGCCCCTTCTTTCACTAACGTTGGTAGGTAGCTTTCTTTGTTGATCTTCGGATATTTTGACCGTGGAAATAACACATTCGTGAATACCATCGACGGACCACAAAAAACATTGTTTTCTAATTCAACTCCCTCATAAACAGATACATTATTCTGAATCTTAACATTATCTCCTATTACCACACGTTCCCCAATGTTAACGTTTTGCCCGATTGAACAATTTTCTCCAATAGTTACATTTTTTTGGATATGGGAAAAATGCCAAATTTTGGTGCCTTCTCCGATGTTGCTTAGATTATCTATCGCACTTGTAGAGTGAATATAAATATTTTTTCTACCTATTCCTGAAATTGATTTATTCCGGGAAAGGTTATCCGCTGCCTGCTTGAGCACTTTTAATACTTCAATAGCGCTCTCCCCATTTGCTGTTTCTATGGGAGAGCCGTCCAAATGATCAATAAAATATTTTATCTCATTAGTAAGTGGTTTGCTGTCATTAAACTTAATTGATTCAACAGCGCCATCCCTTTTTATTGGCTCACCTCTTATAAAATCGATTCCTTTATCATAATACATAAGTTCACTCAAATCGTCATTGATGCTTAATGAAAGCATGCCATTAGAGCCAACCAAGATCAATTTTTGTTCTTTATAGGGATGCAGCCAGCTTACAAAGATATGTCCGCATACTCCTTCCGGATATTTCAATAGCATTATAGTTGTGTCCGGCGTATTGGGCTGTAAATACGTTCCACCGCTTGAAATGGTTTCAATCGGTAATTCCTCTGTTAAATATCCGAAAATAGAAATATCATGTGGTGCAAAGCTCCAAATGATATCTTCTTTCGCTCTCACTTTTCCCAGGTTGAGCCTGTTACTATATATATACTGCAATCTTCCTATTTTTCCTGATTTCAAAAATTCCCTGATTTTCCGGATGGCTGGGTGAAATAGCATTAAATGCCCAACCATTAAATTTACTTTATTCTCCCGCGCAAGCAAAACAAGATGTTCCGCATCTGATAAATCGAGAGTTAGTGGCTTTTCTACTAATAGATGTTTCTTATTCTCAATCAGATTCCTTGCGATCAGATAATGCGTTTCAGCTGGTGTTGCAACTATATATCCATCATAGTCATCGTTTAAAGAATCCGAAAGATTGTTATACACACTCACATTATCGTATTTTACCTGTATCTCGTTCAATGTCGTCGAGTCTGATTCCACAATACCGCCTAGCGACCCTAGTTCATATAACGTCCTAATGTGATTTCTACCCCAATATCCGGCTCCAATAACGCATATTTTTTTCCCCATGAATCATCCTATATTATGTTCAATTCATTCATATATAGGCGATATGTCAGGGTCAGGCTGGAAAGACAATCATCATCAAAGCTGATATGATTGATGTAGCTACTTAAATATTACAAGAATTATTTTTAGGAAAAGTATTAGGTGAGATCGTTGATCAATTTACGAATATTTTTAATTGATATCGGTTTCTGCATTATCCTCTTTGGTGATAGAGAGGGATCTTGCGGTATTCGCTCACTGCTTGACAGCCCTGTAATTACTGCTGTTGTTAATTCTGGATAAAGGGTAACAACATTTTTCAGAAATTCCCATCCATCCATTTTCGGCATATTTATATCTGTCAGAACAATATCAAATGATTTGATTTTTAATTGACGTAACCCATCAAACCCATCTTCCGCAAGAGTTACGTTGTGACCATCGCCTGCGAGGACTTTTTTCAATATCTTCCGGAATGAAGGCTCGTCATCCACTACTAATATATTCTGGCTGATATTTTTTTCTGTTTTAGCTGCTGCAATCATTTCAGTTCATCTTTTACGCATTGTTAAGTATATATGTTCCTGACAAGCCATTTAAATTACGCCTAACTAACACAAAAACAAGTATTTTTTTCATGTATTTACCTAAATTTTAATTTTATCCTAATTTGTGAATATTAATTAGTGATTATTCTTAAATAATATTGACTTAATAACATTGTTTCCATATTTCATATTTACCGGATTGATCCTATTTATCTTCCATCTTGACTCTAAATACAACCAAAACTACCTTCCTCCAGCATTATCGCCACCCTAGCTCAGCTGGTAGAGCAGCCGCCTCGTAAGCGGCAGGTCGTCGGTTCGACTCCGATGGGTGGCTCAATTCTTCCATCTTATATCTGCTAACATTTCCGTATACGCAAGCTTAGCGTGTTGCTAATTGAAAACAATTAGAGTAATTTAACGTATTACTTTAAACCGAAATAACTATGAATCTCTTGAAAGAAAATAATCCCGATAGTATTCTTACGAATTCGCCTTTAGCCGAGCGATTACGTCCTACAAGAATTGAAGAATTTATCGGACACGAAAAATATCTTGGTAAAGGTAAATT
>CBDUTM010000326.1:0-2806 GCA_965369985.1 uncultured bacterium
GGTTCATTTATTAACAAGACCTCAAGAGAATCAAGATAAGCCTCATTATCGTGATTAATGTCAGCCGCAGCGGTGACACTGCCTTCCTTTATCTCATTTCTGAGGTTTAGAGCGTATTCTTTTGAGAGTAACGCAGTTACAGGAACGTGGTAATAATCACTGTCGCCTAGATAAGCCGCCCTATCTGCGAAAGCGAATTTTGCTGCTTCAGTAAAAAGATTCAGAAAAGAAAGTGAATTCCTCTCCATACTCGAGACATCAAAATATTCAAGTATGTTGAGAATCTCCATCATTACAATTCCACCGGAGCTCGGAGGCGGCATACTGATTATCTCGAAGCCTCTATAATTTCCAATGACCGGCTTCCGCTCCACCGGGTGGTAATTTATCAGATCTTCTTTTGTAATTATTCCACCATATTTCTGCATTGTGGATTCGAAATAATTTGCTGTAACTCCTTCATAAAATCCTTCGACTCCATTAATCATGATCCGTTCCAAAGTTCCTGCCAAGTCTGATTGATACAATGTATCGCCAACTACATAAGGAAGAGAATCTTTTAAAAATATTTTTGCAGTTGAAGGATTCTTAATCAAACTATTCAACTTATCTTCAATTGTACCGGCTATAAGAGAATCAACCTCTATTCCATTTCTCGCTAATAATATAGCAGGTTGTAATACTTTTGAGATAGGGAAAGTGCCGTACTTCTCCAGAGCGAATAGCATACCCGCTACACTTCCGGGAACACCAACGGATAGATATCCTTCCTGAGATAATTCATCTATAGGTTCTCCCTTTGAATCCAAATACATATTTCTTGAGGAAGCTAAAGGAGCTATTTCGCGATAATCAATTGTGGTTTTTGTTCCATCCGACAGTCGCATTACCATAAATCCGCCACCGCCTATATTTCCGGCTCGCGGATTTGTCACTGCTAACGCAAATCCCACAGCAACGGCAGCATCAATGGCATTACCTCCTTCTCTGAGTATTTGCCCACCGATCTCCGTTGCATGCTTTTCGATGGATACAACTATTCCTACAGGCTTCTCAGAAGTTATTATCTTAGCTGATTGTTTGTAGGAACAACTTACAATAATAAGAAAAAACACAGTTATTTGAATTAACTTACGCATCTAAAGTCTGAACGCATCCGTTATATGGTTTATCACTGGTGTTTTTGAATTAATGTTCAATGCCATAACATCAAAACGATATTCGCCGGCATTCGGGTTGTTGCTATTAATATAATAATTAGCTGCACTGGCTATTTGATTTTTTTTATTTTCAGTGATCCATGTTTCCGGCTCACCAAAATCACCATGCATCTTAGTTTTAACCTCAACAAATACAATTGTATCATTCTTGCCTGCTACAATATCCAATTCATTTTCCCGGTCTGCCCAATAATTTCTTTCTAATATCTTATATCCCTCTTTTATTAATTCTAATGCTGCTAACCGTTCTCCGTAATTGCCGATCGCTTTCTTATTTGACGTATCCAAATTAATTCTTATTCCCTTTACTCGCCTAAATGAATGGCGGTGAATTGGAGAAGAGCCAATATTCTCAATAATTTTAATATGGTTTGCAGTGCCGTAGCCTTTATGCTTTTCAAACTCGTATTCGGGATAAATTTTTGCTACTTCAAGCATTATTCTGTCGCGGGTTACTTTAGCCAGAATTGAGGCTGCTGCGATAGATGCCGATAGAGAATCTCCGGAAACAATCGCTTTTTGGGGAATAATCTTGTCGGGCAAGCCTCTGCCGTCCACCAGAAGATAATCGGGTGTTCCGGTTAAACTTCCGATCGCCATCCTCATAGCCTTATGAGTTGAGCGTAATATGTCTGATTTGTCGATCTCATCCTGCCAGACTTTGCCAATGCCATAAGAAAGGCATGAATCCTTTATTTGCGTAAAAAGATGTTCACGTTTGGAAGAAGAAAGTTTTTTTGAATCGTTTATACCTTCAGGGATATTGTCCTGATTTAATACTACAGCCGCTGCCACAACCGGGCCCGCCAAAGGTCCCCTACCGGCTTCATCTATTCCAGCGATAAACAGCTTTCCTTCAGACCAGAGTTGATTTTCAAAGGAAAGAAGATCAATGGTTGTCATTTAGATTCTGGAAATGAAAGAATTCTACTCTTCATCAACATTATGATCTATTAAAGAATCGGATAATTCAGTAGTGGTTTCTTTCAATCGTTCTGCAAGAACTGTAAGAATTTTCACTGTAAATGATGGGAAATTTCGAACCATGTCGATAACCGATAACCGTATTACTGATACAGTGCTCTTTTCCAATGCTTTGATTGAAGCAGATCTTTCTTCGCCAAGTATGATCGACATTTCGCCGAGAATGGTACCGGGTTTAGTATATTCAGAAACAAGTTTGTCATTTTTGAATATCCCCAGCTTTCCTGATTGCAATATGTAGATATATTGTCCGTCGGCACCCTGATGACAAATTATATCATTTTTTTCGTAATCTTTTTCTATACCTGTTGTCATTCTTGTTATTCCCGAATTGTTATCTCATTCAATTATGCAAACAGCACAAGAAATATATCCTATATTATAACGTGAAAGTCTTGAATAGTCAAAATAAAATGGAATAAGGAGTATGCCTGATAAAGAGACGGAAATAACTTATTCTGTTAATTCGCTGAATTTACACAGCCACCGGATTTCCCCCATACCCGCTGGCTGTAGTATTGCGTCACTACAGATATAGGCATATATAATGCCAACATTAGATGATAATACCGTTGTACGTGTATCGTATTGTTATTATTGAT
>CBDUTM010000327.1:0-2800 GCA_965369985.1 uncultured bacterium
AACAAAGAGGCCTCGCGCATTATAGTAACATCCAATATTCCATCGTCGATTTCCGCATCAGGCGCCACAATAAATCCACCACCTTCACTTTTCGAGTTGCATACTGACACCATAAAAATATTATCTTCAATAATCATATCATCTACAGTTATTTTCAAGGGGATGGCGTTATAGCGAATGGCGGTTTTTATAACGCTGTAAATGTAAACGGATTTTCCTCTAAGGAATTTTACATTACCCGCAACATCGCTAACGACACCGTTAAATCCAACCCCGGTCGTATTTAAACTAATTCGATCGTTTACTTTGATAACATCAATATTACGAATTTTACCATTTAACAGTGTATCAATGGAATTATCTATATTAGAAGATATATTCAGCATCTTCGCAAAATCATTTCCTGATCCCGACGGGATCACACCAAAAATTGCATCAGTTCCAACAACACCCTCACCAACTTCATTCGCTGTTCCATCACCTCCTAGCGCTATCACTTTTTCAAATGACCTAGCGGCTTCCTTGGCAATAACAGCACCATGGCGCGGATATGTCGTATATTCAACATCAAATTTCACGTCTCTTCTGTTTAGCTCAGCTATAACCCTATTACTCTTCTTCAATGCTGAGCCTTTCCCCGCAGCGGGATTAACGATTAACTTAATATTCATAGCATGGACATCTTATAGTTCTGCGATACATTCAATTTCGATATCTACGCCTAATGGTAATTTAGATACTTCTACGGCAGCTCTTGCAGGAGGATCTGATTTGAAAAATTCAGCATACGTTTCGTTTACCTCAGCAAATTTTGAAAGATCCGTTAGGAAAACAGTAGTCTTGACGATTTTATCATTACTTGATCCGGCAGATTCTACAATGGCTTTCAAATTTTCTAATACCCTTTTACAGCGCGCTTTAAAATCTCCCTCGATCAAATCACCTGTAGCCGGGTCCAATGGGATTTGGCCGGAGACAAAGATCAGATTACCTGTTACTATAGCCTGATTATAGGCCCCGACAGGGGCGGGAGCATTTTTTGTACTTATTACAATTTTAGTCATTATTTAACCTTGTTTAAATTTATTTTTAGGATTAATTACTGATTTCCCGTTAAGATTCTGATAAGAGATTTTAATATCTATAGATATTCTTAGAGAAGAAGTTAATAAGAGGCATATTTTTAACAATTAAATATTGCCAGGTGGTATGTAATTATTCAGTTTATATTCTTTGGTGTATCAGCTTCTGAATCATATAACAAGTTCATTTATATTAAATCAGATTGTATAAAATGTCAAATTCTTTTTCCTACAGAATAATAATTATTCGTAACTTTAATCATGTCACATAAAAATGAACTACCAGAAGAGATTTTATCATCCTTCAAAAACCCAAAATCCGAGGAAAAGAATCTAGCAAGACTTGCAGATCATTTAAAAAATGATGCGTCATTCGAAAATCTGCGAAATATGTTTAAAAATAATCCGGATCCGGATCAGGCGCTAAATATTCTTTTACGTTTTATTGAATCGGATAAGTACACTGATCTCAATTCAAGCGTCGACTCTCTACCAAATATTGATATTTTAATCAAGGTATTCGGCCATAGCGAGTATTTCTCCGGTGTGGTTATACGCCGGTCAGAACTACTCAATGAATTTATTATAAATAAGAATATGCAAAAAGAATTTGTACTTATTCCAAAAAGAAAATATTTTATTCCTACTTCAGATATTACTTTAACTGATGCTCTGCACCAATTACGTTTATACAAGGAACAATCATATTTTCATATAGGTATACGTAACATATTGGGGTTATCTAACCTTGAAACAACAATTGCAAATCTTTCAAGTCTGGCGGACTTTGTTATCCAAAATGCGTTAATGCTTGCAGAAATATCGCTGAACGAAAAATATGATATAAAAAATAATTCATTTTGTGTTATCAGCGTCGGAAAATTAGGCGGACAAGAATTAAATTTCAGCTCTGATATTGATTTATTATATCTTTATCGGGATGATATTCCCAATTCTGATTCACTTGATAATGCAGAGCTGAACTCTTACTTCTCTGAATTGTCCTCCCTTCTATCAGATTATTTAACAGATAAAACAGATGACTTGCAGATGTATCGAGTTGATTTAAGACTTCGTCCTCATGCCGACGCAGGTCCAATTGTTCGCGATATCTCAAGCTATTTACGATATTATGAACAGAGTGGACAAACTTGGGAACGACAAATGTTGATAAAGGCAAGAATCAGCGCCGGTAGTTTAAATACCGGAGAAAGGTTTTTACAGATGATTAAGCCTTGGGTATATACACGGTCACCAGAAATTAACTATATCAAAGATATTTATAAAATTAAGATCAGATCTGAAAGTGTCCCAAATGCATCAAATAATATTAAACTATTTTCAGGTGGAATTAGAGACATAGAATCTATTTGCCAAACATTGCAACACTTATACGGTGGAATTGACAAATCACTAAGGGGGAATGGGACTATACAGTCCCTGAGTCTGTTGAAAAATAAAGGGAAGCTATCTTCAGACGAAACTCGCTTATTATATGATTCGTACGTGTTTTATCGGAACCTTGAACATTCCCTCCAATATCCTCATAATCGCCAGACACATTCATTGCCATCGGATTCTGACAACCGAAATATTCTCGCCAAGAGAATGTCATTTGATAAATGGGATGCTTTAGAAATGAAAATCGCTGAGACACGCTTGAACGTAAGACAAATATTCAATGACATTTTTAAAACCGAAAGCGAAGAGATAGATAC
>CBDUTM010000328.1:0-2797 GCA_965369985.1 uncultured bacterium
CACAATATCTTTTGAATTAATTCGACCCGGGAATATTAAACTCTCAATTTACGACATAAGAGGTAGGGAAGTACTTAGGCTCATAGACGGATTTCGAACTTCAGGTGAATATAATGTTACCTGGAATGGATTGGATTCTAACAGTGATGAGGTAGCGAGTGGTGTGTATTTTGCAACACTAAGTTCGGATGATAAATCAATAAGGACTATAAAGTTGATACTTTTAAAATAGGATTAATCAAACGGGAAGGTATTTTTTGAAATGATGATGATGAATAAAAAAATCATATCCTTAGTTTTGACGGTATCGGCGCTAATTGGATTAGATGTACCGAATCATATTTACGCTCAAACTCAGGACTGGACTGTTCAGGAAAGTGGAACCACAATAAGACTAAATGATGTGTTTTTCATTGATGAAAACAACGGATGGATAGTTGGAGATAGTTCTCTAATACTACACACAATAAACGGCGGGGAAGAATGGATCGAGCAGAATAGCCCTGTTGATTCAATAAGGTTTGAAAAAATATTTTTCGCCAATTCGCAGGTTGGGTATATAGTGGGGTGGGAAGGAACGATACTTTATACACACAATGGCGGTGAGACATGGGCAAGGAGCGAAATAGGTCTTAATTTTCCTATTTATGATCTTTCCTTTGTCAATGCGGATACCGGCTGGGCGGTTGGAGGGGATTTTTTGGGAGAGAGAAAGAGAGGAATTATACTATATACAAGGGATGGCGGAGTTAACTGGGAAATTCAATTTGAAACAAACTTTACAGGGTTATTTCCTACAAAATTATTCCATGCTATTGAATTTAGCGACAGTCTGAATGGTTGGGCATTCGCAGGAGCTTATACAGACAATTTTTCATCCACATATCTATACCGAACCACTGATGGAGGAATAGAATGGAATATAACCGGTACAGAATTCTATGCTCCATTATGGGAGATTAGTGTTCACAACGATACCATTTGGGGGTCAGGGTTCGGATTTGTATCTTCGAATGATGGTGGCGAGAATTGGACAACTAATCCTTGGATTGAAAACAATACCTTTGCCACACAAGATGTGAAACTAATAAATGGATGCAAGGGGTGGGTTTTGGCAGTTACGCTTAGCGAGCCTAGCGGGAGTGTAATCATAAACACTGAAGATTGTGGAGCCACATGGATAGTTAAATTATCTCAGCAAAATCCTATACTACAATCTCTATATATTTTGGATAATTTTGGCACTTGGGCTGTAGGTAGTTCAGGGGTGATTATGAGTTATCGAAATACTGTCGGGATAAAGGATAGGACAGGTGAAACAGCTCAGGAATTTCATTTAATACAGAATTATCCGAATCCGTTTAACCCAAAGACAAATATAAGCTACTCTCTCCCCGTATCAGGTGATGTAAGTCTGATCATCTATAACTTATTGGGTGAAGAGGTCACACGACTCGTTGACGGCCATATGCCCTCCGGAACTTATACAACCACATGGAATGCATCGAATGTTGCATCGGGTATGTATTTCTATCGTCTAACATCAGGTGATTTTATTCAGACAAAGAAGATGGTGTTGTTGAAATAAGAACTTAGTTTATTATCAGTCGTACTCTTTCCAATAAACTTCGGCAGTGTAGTATGCCACTTCAGGATCGGGCGGGAGATAGACTGTCACGCTGAACGCGGCAGTTTCATCCGGATCGATAGAAGTATCTGAAACTACGCCTGTCTGAAATTTGGTGTTAATTCCATCAACATAGGCAGAGTCCACGGCTACTATCCGTGTGTCCTCTCTGGCAAGTTTGATCTTTATAAGAACAAAATCAGCTCTCCGCTCGCCGATATTTTTAACGACTCCGGTATAGATTCGCCTGTCCTGATAAACTCTTGTTTCTAACGCGCCCGGATCGCCCACTATCTGGACTTCCGCTTTCGGCGATTCCGCAGGAGCGATATCGCGTATCTGCCGCCTGTCAATAGTAAGAGTACCTATCTGAGTAATAAGTATTATCTGATCTATAGTTTCTCTCGTGATCTTACCGTAAACCACTGTGCCGTTGCTCAGAGTAACTTTATGAGTGATCTCACCTGATTCGAGAAATCCATATCCCTTTTCAGTTTCACGGATAGCCGAAGGGACCTTGGAATACGCATTGATGTCGCTTTTAATTCTCGCCATTTCGGTTCTGAGGGTGGTGATATCTTTGCCAAGTTCGAAGAATTGTCGCCTCGTTGCAAATCCGCCTTGATCGTCACTTGTGGCTGGCGCAGGCTCATCGGCAGCTTGTTCTTCCGCTAACGGTTCTGTCGGCTTATCATCTCCGCCGCCCGAGCCGAGCAATCCGCACCCGGAAAGCAGAAGCGGGAAGAGAAGAATAAGGCTGAATTTTGATATTGAAAAATAAGGTTTCAAATCAGAATCCCGTGATCGCTTTTCGTTTCAGATTATCTACAGCGTCCCGCTGAGCGCCTGCGGAAGCGGCTCTGAGCGCTCTGACGGCTTCATCTCCGCCTAATTCTTTAACGGTGCGATAAACTACGTCATATAAAATATAATTTTCCACGTCATACATAAGCTCGATAAGGTCAACCACCACATTCGGATTGTTGATATTCCGCAGATTTTCAATAGCGTTACGCCGCACGATGGGATTTATATCTTTATCCCGCGCTATCTTCACCAATGTGGGCGCTGCTCTTACGTCGCCCAATTCTCCAAGCGCCTGTGTGAGAGCGGCGGTAAGCGCCATATATTCCTGTCGTCCTGCCTGAAAAGCTTCTAACAGCAGAAGAA
>CBDUTM010000329.1:0-2782 GCA_965369985.1 uncultured bacterium
GTGTTTTATAATCGAGCTCACAATGGGCGTAGGTGTGTATAAAATATCTGTGCGGTTTGTTGTGTTTATATCTTGGGAGATGGGTGATTTGTTCATTTGTCAAGTTTAACGTCTCATAACAGACGCCGATGTTCTTGTAAATGGGAAGGCTGTTCGCCCGAGTTATTTGGTTGATCCAGGTGAACAAATTGAAATCACAATTCCCGGTCCCGAACCTATCAAGGCAGAGCCTGAAGATATCCCTTTAGACATTGTTTTTGAAGACGAGAGCTTAATCGTCATTAACAAGGCCGCAGGTATCGTAATCCATCCTGCAAGAGGCAATTTACGCGGTACTCTTGTAAATGCCCTTCTACATTATTCAAATTCTCTTTCTTCGGGTAGCGACGAATTCCGACCGGGTATAGTCCATCGGCTGGACAAAGGAACAAGCGGACTCATAATGATCGCGAAAAACGATACGGTTCATGCTGCAATAACAAATAAATTTATGTTAAGAGAAATAAAAAAAGAATACAGTGCGATCATTTGGGATAAAATGCCTACAAGGGAAGGAAAGATCGACGAATCTGTGGGGAGGAGTAAGAAAGACAGAACTAAAATGGCAGCCGGAGTGATCGGCAAATCAGCCGTCACAAACTATACTGTGGAAGTGGAAATGGATTTCACTTCCCTGCTGACACTTCGCCCGGTCACCGGAAGGACCCATCAGTTACGGGTTCATCTCGCTCATATTGACCGACCAATATTCGGCGACGCGGAATACGGGGGACGGGGACGAATGGCGGGAATGATAACTCCTGAGAGAAGAAAAATTGCTGTTAAGGCGCTGGATCTCATTTCGAGGCAATCTCTCCATGCCAGCCGACTGACACTTGACCATCCGGTGACAGGTAAGGAAATTGAATTCTTTTGTCCGCTGCCGGAGGATTTTCAATCTGTTCTTGAACAGTTTGAAATAGAAAAATACACTGAATAGAGGGAAGTTATAATGGCTGTCCTTACATATTTTGGGCATTCAGCAGTTCAGATAGAATCGGGTGATGCCAATATTCTTATCGACCCGTATATCTCGGAAAATCCACTCTCGCCGGTCACTAAGGAAGAGCTCAAACCAGATTATATTATTATTACGCACGGTCATGGCGACCATATCGGTGATACGGTTGAGATCGCCAAATCTTCAAATTCCACGGTCATCTCAAATTTTGAGATTGCCACTTATTTCCAAAAAAAGGGTGTGAAAACACATGGAATGTCAATAGGGGGAAGCCGGGAATTTCCATTTGGGGAAGTCAAATTCACAATAGCCCATCATTCCAGCGGACTAAATACTCCTGATGAGGGAATGATTTATATGGGTAGCCCATGTGGAGTTATCGTTTCCGTCGACGGCATGAATCTATATCATGCAGGCGATACAGGTCTGTTTTTAGATATGAAACTTATTGGGGAACTTAACGATCTTGATGTTGCAATGTTGCCGATCGGAGATAACTTTACAATGGGAATTGAAGATGCAGTCCGGGCAACTGACTTCGTAAAGGCAAAATTAAACATACCGATTCACTATAACACTTTTGAACTTATAAAAGCTGATCCTGAGGAATTTGTAGCAGGTGTGGAAGAACTGAATTTGTCGGCAAAGGTATTAAATCCCGGGGATTCAATTGAAATCTGATATCGAGACAAAACCGGCGAGCCATGAAATAGAACCGGGTGAGCATCTAAAAAAACATAAAACAGATTTTTTAACCGCATTAAAGGATCAATTAAATTATTCCGATAAGACTATTGAGGCGTACTCATTAGACATAAGGCAATTTACGGAATTTTTAGTGATATATCATTCAAATCCTGGGGTCATGATAGAAGACATAGACCGGACCGCAGTTCGACATTTTCTTGGAAAATTGACCGAGGACGGGATCAGCCGAAAGAGCGCCTCGAGAAAGTTGGCAGCTCTTAAATCATGGTTCAAATACTTAGCAAGAGAAGGTGTTTTGCGGATCAACCCGGCGAAGAATGTTGTGTTTCCAAAAGTGGAGAAAAAACTTCCCACGCCGCTTTCGGTTGATGAAGCCATAAGGCTTGTGACGGCACCCGTCAGAGATACATTTGCGGGGGCAAGAGATTCCGCGATATTGGAATTATTGTACGGAACGGGCGCACGGCTTTCGGAAGTCGCTGCTCTGAGCGTTCAGGATCTCAGCGAAGAATCAGGAAGTCTGAAACTACAAGGGAAAGGTTCGAAAGATCGGATAGTGCCATTAGGAAAACCGGGATGGGATTCTATTGAAAACTATCTGGTTTATCGGGAATCAAAAAAACATGATGATTCCGTGACCGCATTGTTCCTTAACAAAAGCGGCAAAAGGCTTTCTGGTAGAGGGATACAGCGGATAGTAAAAAAATATATGGATATGACGGTGGAAAAAAACGCAAAATATCCTCATGCGTTGAGGCACTCTTTCGCTACGCATTTGCTCGAAAGGGGGGCGGATCTAAATGCTGTCAAAGAATTGCTTGGCCACGAAGATCTAACAACCACGCAGCTGGACACTCACGTGGAAGCAGAAGGATTGAAAAAAGCATATAGACAGGCACATCCGAGAGCAGGCTCTGATAACAGGGAGGGGTGAATTCTAACCTTAAGGGAGGGGAGAATGAAGATAGAGATAACAGCGAGAAATTTTAAATTAGGAAATGGACTTAAAATATATATAGAAAATGAAAGTAACAGCCTCGAAAAACATTATGATCGGATATTAGACTGCCAGGT
>CBDUTM010000330.1:0-2775 GCA_965369985.1 uncultured bacterium
ACATGGCGTTTATCATTGATTCAGCAACATTTTTCCTTTCAGCGTATTTTATCTGGCTGATCCCTTCGTTAAAATCAAAAGATTCCAGCCGTAAGAAGGAGACGGGCGGTGGTATAAGTCAGTTAATTCGCGGCATAAAATATATCAGAGAAGATACGTATCGTCTCGGTTTGATCTTAGTGAAGCCCGGATTAGCATTAACAGGAGGAATTTTAACTCTTCTTCCCATATTTACCGAAAGAGTCTATTCATTAAAAGTATTAAGCGCATCCGCAGCATTGGGGTTTTTATATTCAGCCAGAGGAGCAGGAGCTTTTGTTGGTCCAATATTGATTAGGAAATATTTCGGTGAGAGTCAGCGCGTGATGAGACGAACC
Source organism: uncultured bacterium (assembly GCA_965369985.1). Lineage (GTDB taxonomy): Bacteria > Fidelibacterota > SORT01 > SORT01 > SORT01 > JACZTG01. Next base: position 378 of record CBDUTM010000330.1, read on the forward strand.
ATTGGCTTCGCGTATTTAGTAATAGCAGTTTCGTTCGTTGCATTCAGTCTGGCTCCGAACGTTTGGTGGGCTGCCGTATTTGTATTTACAATGACCTTCGGAGGCGCGTCTCTCTGGTTTTTCAGCACAACCCTTGCGCATTTAGAGATCGAAGATCAATTTAGAGGCAGATTTTTTGCGCTTGAGCTTTCAATTTTTACGGCGGTATTTTCTGTTTCCACAGCATTTGTAGGATGGGCGCTTGATAATTTAGGGCTTAGCCCAAGAGATATTGGCTTACGAATGTCAATGATACCCTTAATTCCTTCTGTGCTCTGGTTTTTGTTTCTCGCGAAATATAAGAAAAGGGAGAGAGTGAAGAGATCAGGCAAGGAGTGGACTCCTATAAAACGGCAGGACGGTATTACAGAAGCGTTTGATATGCCTCCAAGCGATATAGTGGATGAAGAATAGAGAAGGCAATCAGTCAATCTCTTGCTATTGAATGACAAGAGTGACTAAATTTTTGTGTACATCAAAATTCTGAATACTTAGAAAGGAATATAATGGAAATAAATCGGCGAAAGACGCGTCAGGTAATGGTTGGCGATGTCGCCGTTGGTGGTGACGCATCGATAAGCATTCAATCGATGACTACCACAAAAACGTGGAATGTTAAAGAAACTCTGAAAGAAATACACGCTCTCCAAGAGGCAGGATGCCAGATAATCAGGGTGACTGTGCCGGATGAGGCATCGGCAGAGGCACTCGTAAAACTTAAAGCAGAAATGTCGGTCCCACTGGTAGCGGATATCCATTTCAATTATAAAATGGCGCTGTTGGCGCTGGAAGCGGGTGTCGATAAAATTCGGATAAATCCCGGAAATATAGGCAGCGCTGATAAAGTGAAATTGGTGTTGGATGGCTGTAAGGAACGGGGAATACCTATCCGAATCGGAGTGAATGCCGGCTCATTAGAAAAGGAAATAATTGAACGAGACGGCTTTCCCACTGCAGAGGGGATGTTCGAATCGGCATCGAAACATATAGCGATCTGCGAGGAAAACGATTTTAACGATATAATTGTATCGTTAAAATCTTCTGATGTTCCTCTGATGATGGCGGCGTACAGACTATTCTCCGAAAAAATGGATTATCCTCTTCACCTCGGCGTTACCGAAGCAGGTACATACAGAACAGGAAGTGTTAAATCTGCCGTGGGAATCGGTTCACTTTTAGCTGAGGGAATTGGCGACACCATCAGGATTTCGCTGGCAGATCATCCTGTTGAGGAAGTGAAAGTCGCAAAAGGAATTTTGAAATCTCTCGGGCTTGCCAGCGCCGGTGTGACGGTCATTGCGTGTCCGACTTGCGGAAGATTAGAGGTAGATCTATTTAAAATTGCCAAGGAAGTTGAAGAACGAACCGAGCATATAAAAACCCCGCTGAAAGTTGCAATAATGGGCTGCGCTGTGAACGGACCGGGTGAATCTCGGGAAGCCAACATAGGAATTGCGTGCGGAAAAAACGAGGCGCTGATGTATATAGACGGCAAGCCTATAGGCAAGATCCCGGAAGACCAAGCGGTGGAGCGGCTTATACAAGAGATTGAGAATTACTAATTTTTTAACAAAGTCAGTGAGAAAATTACTTAAGCTGTTCTTATTCTCACTCTTCACATTTAAAATAGCAGGTGCTCAGGGTATAGTTGATACGACCGATTACGGTTATAAGGTATATCTTTATGCGGAAAAACAGGATATTTACGTCGTGGGTAAGGTAATTGATTTTGCGGTGGCTGATATCCAATTGATGAACTTCAGAGATGACAGGTTTATCGTTTTTGACCCGAAGACCGATAACCTGTTCATAGATCGATTCGGCAATCTGATCAAAGCAGCGTTGTTCGATTATGGGTATCTCAACAACGAAATATATCCCGGGCATCAGATGAAACTTCACTTTTATTTGCCGCAATTTAAGGATATTACAGTGAATGAAATATATTTTATGACATACAACAGCACAGCGGATACAATGCGAATTACACCTACGATAGATAAGAGGATCGCGGTTTACGTGAAAAAATTTGAGAATCAAGAAAACCGTCAATGGTATCTCAAATTAGGACAGTTTGTTCTCTTCGCTACGGCTGCCTTCTTTGGCGTTCGAGCATTATGAGTGAAGGAACGAGAAAAAGGATGATCTCCAAAGTGCTGAGCGCAGCTGTTCTCGGCGTGGAGGCCTATATAGTGGAGGTGGAGACCCATCTTGATTCGCAGCTTCCTATGTTCACGACAGTTGGTTTACCCGATGCCGCGGTAAAAGAAAGCAAAGAACGCGTCACAGCAGCGATTAAAAATTCCGGCTATAAATTCCCGCAGAAAAAGATAACTATCAATCTTGCTCCTGCGGATGT
>CBDUTM010000331.1:0-2770 GCA_965369985.1 uncultured bacterium
AGAATGATAACGGACGCAAAAATGGCACCGCATATGTAGACGGACATTTGTAATACATCCATCCAAATTACAGACCGAATACCTCCGATGTATGTGTAGATCATCGTCAACAAACCAATAATAATAATTGAAATTGCGTAAAATTGACTATCAGAATATCCCGCCGGAAGACCGCTTCCTTTAATAATTATCGTCAGCGGAATTGCCGTAGCAAACAGCCTTACACCGTCCGCAAGAAGTCTTGTAACCATAAATGTTATGCTGGCTGTCATCCGCATCTGATGACCGAATCGATTTCCGAGAAAATGGTAAGCCGTTTCGATCTTACCTTTCGAATATGCAGGGATAAATATCAACGCCACAAGAATTCTACCGAGCATATATCCAAATACTATCTGTAGGAACGTTAAATTGCCAAGATAAGCTACTGCAGGGATACTTATAAAAGTCAGAACGCTGGTTTCGGTTGCAACAATACTTAAAGTTACGGCGATCCATGGGATGTCCCTACCGCCAAGAAAGTAATCGGTGATGTTACTCTGCTTTCTTCCTATCCAGGCGCCGAACCCAACTGATGCTGCCATATAGACTACAACGATCAGGATGTCAACAGATGTAAACCCCACTTATTTGATTTCTGCCATATCCGTTTCCATCACCGGCTCTCCCATCTCATTCAGAATCGCTTTCATAGTCGCATTATGAAAATCCCTTCTGACCTGATACATTCCACCTCTTTCTCTGGTTGGATGAACTCTGTTTGTTAGTAGTACTATGGCAATTTCTCTTGTGGGATCTATCCAAAAGGATGTTCCTGTGAAACCCATGTGACCGTAGCTTTCTTTAGAAAAATAATCTCCAGCAGATGAACCTTTGTTCGAAGGTGTGTCCCAACCGAGTGCCCTATCGCTTGATCCGGTAATATGCTGTCTCATCGTCCAATCCCGAATAGTTGAGGGTTTAAAAAACCGTCTGTGACGATAGATACCGCCGTTGATCAGCATTTGGGCGAGTATTGCCATATCTTCCGCTGTAGAAAACAATCCGGCATGCGAGGAAACTCCACCGAGAAAATGAGAGTTTTCATCATGAACATCTCCGTGTATTAGCGGTCTTTTCATACTCCCTCCGATTTCTGTCGGAGCAATTCTTTTTAACAGGGTTTTGGCAGGATTGAACATTGTATTCTTCATCCTCAAAGGATTGTAAATCGCCCTGTTCGCCAGTTTGTCCAAAGTGCTGCCCGTAACGGTCTCCATTATATCCATTATAAGGATTAGTCCGAGATCAGAATAGATCATTGAATCACCGGGTGAAAAATCAAGAGGGAGATCATAAATATATTTGTATGCCTCTTCTTTGTTTGAAGCTTTGTTCCATAGATCGTCCCACCAATGAGAGCCCGAAGAGTGTGTTAGCAGATGCCTGAGAGTTATCTTATCTTTTCTTCCGCCACCATATTCCGGCAGATAACTTTTAATCGGAATACCGAGGACCAGCTTTTTCTTTTCCCATAATCCCATCGCGACAAGTGTTGTAGCTGCTACTTTGGTCACTGACGCCATATCGTACATAGTCTCTGCCGTAACTGTAGGGGATGACGGGTCGTATTTCTGATGACCAAACGATCTGCTCGCGATGAGTTCTCCTTTTCGAACGACTGCGATTTGTGCGCCGGGAAATACCGAATCACTGATCGCTTTCTCCAAAACAGCATACGCTTCAGTAAAAATGGCATCGTTAATATTTTTCGTTAATTCCATTCTTCTGACCGACCTCTCCAATCCATCACCAATTTTGTAATATCCCGGGATCGATACAGGCAGTTTCGCTTTAATTGGAATCTCTCCGAATATCGCACGTACTGCAGCCCTTTGGGCTAACGATACTGTTTCATATGCACATAGATATGACGGCACTTCCGGGATTTGCCGTAAAGTATATGGAGAACCGAAAGCCGTCACAGCCATTGGCTTATCGATTTTGAAGAACTTTTTTAAAAGAACGACAGTTGAATCAGGAAGTGAAATAGTCCCTTTTCGGTCACGCCACTTCACATAAACACCGACAATAATTGCATCCACTGAATCGGCTAGATGCATAATTTTATCAATATCATCCTGCGTGGAGCGTGGATCTATAAAAGCCGTTTCAATATCCGGAACTCTAAATTTTACCTGACTATTCAATGTATTACCGCGCCCGGAAGTACCTTCTTCATCCGTAACCGTTAAAACGAGTACCCTTTTAATATCCTCTGCATGCATGGGAAACACATTTTTATCATCCCTTAAGAGAGTCATGGAAGCGTTAGCGATTCCAGCTGCCTTTATGGCCGATTTCGAATCGGCGAGTACCTTTTCTAAGTTTTCCTCACTGTAAAATGGCTTTGTCTCCAATCCCTGATCAGCTTTTGCTCTCAGGATCCGCCCGACCGCCTCATTAAGTCTCTCTGTAGATATTCGTCCCTCTTTAACTGCCTGCAAAACGAATTTATATGTACTTTCGAAATTCGGTGATAACAATACCATATCAATACCGGAATTAATTGCCAGTACAGCGGCTTCACCGGACCAATAATTCTGAGTTATTCCTCCCATGTCCATTGCGTCAGAGATTATCAGTCCCTTAAATCCCATCTCTTTTCTCAGGATATCATTCAAAAAATATGAATGAAGAGTTAAAGGTATCAACTCCATTATTACAATTTGAATAAATTTGATTTTAGCTGCCATAGATATGAAGATCGTAGATTAGGGAAAGATTGTGT
>CBDUTM010000332.1:0-2768 GCA_965369985.1 uncultured bacterium
GCCGCGACCGGAGCTGATGCAGCTAATAAACGGTCAGAAGGAGAGACAGTTGTTTATGTCGTGGTAGATGATAAAATCGCCGGATTCATCGGAATCGCCGATCCTATTAAATCAACCACCGAAGAGGCGATAAGTTACCTGAAAAATGAAGGGATCGAAATTATTATGGTTACGGGTGACAACCGTGAGACAGCGGAGGTAATAGCGAAAAAGGCAGGCATAAATAAAATCGAAGCAGAGATCCTGCCGGATGAAAAAAAAGAGATAGTCAAAAAACTACAGCGGTCAGGAAAGATAGTCGCAATGGCGGGTGATGGAATCAACGACGCTCCGGCACTTGCTCAGGCGGATGTGGGTATTGCCATGGGAACGGGAACGGACGTTGCCATCGAAAGCGCCACGGTAACGTTATTAAAAGGCGACCTTATGGGGATTGCCAGGGCGCGGAAATTAAGCAGAGGCACAATGAGAAATATCAGGCAGAATCTTTTCTGGGCGTTTATTTACAATGCGCTTGGAATTCCTCTGGCTGCCGGCGTACTCTATCCGATATTCGGGTTGCTACTAAGTCCGATAATCGCAGCAGCGGCGATGAGTTTCAGCTCCGTAACCGTCATTACGAACGCGCTTAGGTTGAGGAAGCTGTCTCTTTAAGCCGGTCTTATTTCCCAAAGTCCCATTGGATTACCTTCAGGGTCGGTGAAGAGCGAGAACCATCCCGCATCACCCACTTCCTGACGCTCCAGCTGACTTTGCCCGCCGTTTTCGATTATAATTTCCATAGCATCTTCAAGATTATCCACCTGAATATACCCTATACATCCTCCGGGTTGATGAATTTCGGGTTTAGTAAATCCGCCGCTAATGCCACCGCCGTCAGCGGTAAACAGGACATAATCCTGTTCCGGCATAGGAGTTAATTCCCAGCCGAATACTTTAGCATAAAATTCAGGTGTCGCCTTAAGGTCCTTCACAGGAATATCAATGTGTACTATACCATCTGCCATAATTTCCTCCGGAAGAAGTTGTTGAAAATATTATCTCTGAACAAAGATATAAATCATAAAATTAACCTAAAAGCAAAATCCGGGCAGCTGAATCGGGTAATTCAAAAGGGCTTGACATTTTAGATGGGTGAAATATATTTTTAAGCTTCTTATGACTAAGAAAATTCAACCTATTGCATCATTTAAACCTGACACCGATATCCAGGGATTTTATCTCGTTACGGAAAAATCCCTACGGAAGACGAGAGCGGGGGATTCATATCTGAATATGACTCTTTCCGACAAGACCGGAAAGATCTCGGCAAAGATGTGGCAAGGCTTTGAGAAAGCGGCGGAGGATTTTGATCAGGGTGACGCAGTGGTGGTGAAGGCGCATACAGATGTATATAGGAACAAGCTGCAGCTGAACGTGTCGAAAATAAGTAAGGTCCGGGAAGAGCATGACGATTACGGTTTTTCGCTGGACTCTCTTATCCCGTCTTCGGAACGTGATCCTAAAGAGATGTGGACGGAAGCAAAAGAATTAATAGATTCTATAGAAGATGAATTTCTGAAGAAGATCGTTGATATTATTTACGGAGAAAACGAAAAAAGAATACAAAATTATCCTGCGGCGAAATTCATTCATCATAACTTTCGAGGAGGATTATTGGAGCATACGCTCTCGTTAGCGAATGATTCAGTTTATTTCTCAAAAAAATATACCGATCTCAACAGAGATCTGTTACTCGCGGGTGCTTTGCTTCATGATATCGGAAAGGTAAAAGAGCTGTCGGGGGAAGTAGCCACGACCTATACAGACGAAGGCAGCCTGATAGGGCACATAATACTAGGCAGGGATATGGTGAGAGATGCGGCGAAGGAGATAGACGATTTTCCGGCGGAAACGCTTTTGTTGCTCGAACATCTTATCTTGTCCCATCAGGGGAAATACGAGTACGGCTCTCCACGGAAACCGATGATCAAGGAAGCGTTGATATTGTTTTACATTGATGATTTAGATTCAAAAATGAATATATTTATGAAGACAATTGCAGAAGACGAAAACGAAGATAAATGGACAAGCGCCGATAATTATTTCGGTGTTCCACTGTACAAAGGAAAACGGACTTAAATGTTAAATTTATCAACCAAAGATATGGCGATGGTAGGGATGCTATCCGCTCTCGCCGTGGCAATGGGATATGCGTTTATATTCGTTCCGAATATTGAGATGGTGTCGGCTACGATTTTCATATCGGGTTATTTTCTGGGAGTACCGAAAGGGATACTTGTTGGCGTTATAGCAGAAACTATTTATTCTGCTTTTAATCCGATGGGATCTGGATTGGCTTTTCCATATCTGTTCGCTGCACAAATTATGGGTATGTCACTTTTCGGAGCAGTTGGCGGTTTTGTCAGCAGATGGGGAGATAAAAACGTCTTTTCGAAAGGTAAGATAGTCACATTTGCGGTTTCAGGTTTTATTTGCACAATTTTCTTTGACTTGCTTACGACGCTTTCATGGCCCCTTGCGGCGGGATTCGGGGGCAACCAAATGTTCGCTACTATTGCTCTGGGCGCTATATTCATATCTATCCACGTAATATCAAATACTCTTATTTTCACGATCGTGGTTCCCTCTATTCTGAAAGCTGTGATAAAATCCGGACGGTTCGCTTGAAATATCAGATAGCAGCATCACTGTTTTTATCTCTCTTTTTTTTTGATAATATATTAGCTCAGGAATCGGATCCCTCTCCAGATTCTCTCATAATAATT
>CBDUTM010000333.1:0-2764 GCA_965369985.1 uncultured bacterium
GGATAAATGTGTAAAAAATGGGTGTGAAATTTTATTTATCTTTGATCGCAATGGCGGGATTGATATTAGCTGCTATCTATAAACAATTCCTGTTATCTGATCTCGATCCGATGGAATTCTTATTTATATACTCAATACCATCGAATATGGCTATCTCAGTTTTTCCGCATGAGCCTTTAGTCGTTTATTTCGGTAAATCCTATGATCCTATTAATATAGCAGCCATCGTGATGGGAGGAACCTGGATTGCCGGACTATTGGATTATTATGTATTCGTCCCGATACTTTCTCATCGATTTACAGGTTTTATAACGAACACAAAGGATTATCAGAAGTCAGCCGAATGGTTCATGAAACGACCGTTCTGGGCTCTTGTTGTAGCCGGCTTTACGCCCGTACCGTTTTTTGTTTTTAAGTTTATTGCTTTCTCGGTTCAGTACTCGATTCTTAAGTATATGCTGGCGTTGTTAATTGGAAGATTTCCCCGATATTATCTTCTGGCACTCATCGGAGCTGTATATCAGATTCCGAGTGGTATCATTCTTACTATCTTTATTGGTATGGTTCTCTTCTATATTCTCAGGTGGTGGAAGGATTATAGATTCGGTCGACAAAATATACCAAATTTGGAACCTGAACCCGATGCCGAAGATATCGCTAACTGACAAATTGTGCGCTAAAATTTCGTAATCTATCTAACTATCAAAAACTAAATAAAGGAGACAGAAAAAATGCAATTCGGTCACGTCGCAGTCGCTTTATCAATCAGCACATACGATTGGAATCCCAAAACAGTTGTATTCGTAGGATTAGTTCATTTTCTACCGAACTTTGACGCATTTCCAATAAGATTGGGTTGGGCGAAACCAAGTTTCCATTGTACGATCACTCATACATTTTTGTTTGCTATTATAGTCTCTCTTCTTGCCTGGCTTGCGGGACCGACGTGGGGGATATTTGCTATAGTTTCTCTTCTAACACACTACCTTGCTGACATGGGGTCAACAGTAGGACTCCCACTATTGCTTCCTTTCAGTAAGAGGAAGTTTACGTGGGCTCTTTTTGAAGATACCGGATACTGGGGTAAAGAGACTATTTTGGGTTATTACAGACAACCCATGTCCTGGATCCTCGAAGGAAGTGTACTGATATTCTTGATATACAGGCTTTTCGCAATATATGGATATTTGCCTGAATATGTATAGATGATCTCATAAACTTTATATAAGTTTCGGAGTATTCCATTATGCCATTTTTTAACCCCAAGATTGAAAAGTACCTCCCAACATCGAAGGAAGAAGATTCGTTGTGGGATGTCATTATAATCGGTACCGGATTTGGTGGTGGTACTACGGCAATGAAAATGGCTGAAGCGGGGTTAAGAGTTCTCTTAATTGAGCGAGGATCCTGGGTAAAAAGGGATCTAACCTCATGGGATGGCAAGAAAATTCTCGTTCAGGGAATATATAAGTGGAAGAAACCGATTGAGATGAAATCACGGAGTAAGCAGGATAACCTGACTGAAGATACAGCTGTAGGCGGCAAATCAGTTTTTTTCGGAGGCGTTTCCACACGGCTACGCGAACCCGATTTCAGTATGGCGACGCTATTCCCGGATGTGAACTCTGACGGAGCAAAATATGTAAATTGGCCTATATCCTACACAGATATCGAACCTTACTATAGCGAGGCGGAACTTCTCTATGAAATTCATGGAAACGGTAAAGAAGACAAGACTGAGCCACTCCGGAGTATATCCTATGAATATCCTCCATCTCCATATACGCCACTCTCAGATAAACTGTATAATGCCGGAATAAATCTTGGGCTAAATCCTTTTTACCTTCCTATGGCGATAAACTATTTTAATCCAAATGGTCGCATGGAATGTATTAAAACTAATACGTGTGATCTATTTCCATGTATGATAATGGCTAAAAATGAAGTAACTCAAATGGTTCTTCCTTCTGCATTTGGACATGGTGCGAAAATTCTCCATGACACGGAAGTAGTAAAATTGGAGCACAATAATTCTAAAGTTTCGGAAGTTGTAGTACGGTCTTTAAATGATAAAAAGATCAAGAAATTAAAGGCAAAGCATGTCATACTGAGCTGTGGAGCGGTGGGGTCCGCTTCTCTTCTATTGAAAAGTGGAATTACCACTAAAGGAAAAGGATCAAGATATCTGGGTAAAAATCTGATGATACATTGCTCCGGCCTCAGCGCGGGATTGATGAAAGAACGAATTGAACGAAGCTCATTTCACCCAAAGCAAATAGGTTTTAACGATTATTATTATGGTAATGAAGATTTGACCGGGCATCTTGGAACTATACAGGGCCATCACAATGCGCCGCCTGAATATGTTAAAGCAAAAGTACCGTGGATATTGAAGGGAATTGCCGGTAAGTTAGCCTCGAGATTTCTCAATCTCCTCGTAATAGCTGAAGACTTGCCCCGCATAGAGAATAGGGTCGAAATAAGTTCTCGCAAATATCGTGATGGTACGCCGAGAATAAAGGTTATTCACAACTATACACCGCGGGATGAATTAGCGAGAAAAATATTGATCAAAAAGGCGTCAAAAATACTTAAATCGGCAGGATGTTATGTCACGAAGCAAGTAACCTGGAAAACTTTATCTCATGCTCTGGGAACTTGTCGATTCGGAGAAGACCCTGATGAGAGCGTGCTTGATATAGAATGTAAACTCCATGGTTGGGAAAACCTTTATGTTGTCGACGGGAGCTTCCTTCCATCTTCC
>CBDUTM010000334.1:0-2754 GCA_965369985.1 uncultured bacterium
ACCCTTCCCCATTACTCCTATTTCCTGCCATTCATTTCCGACGAGCTCAATAGTCGCTATTTTTATGCTTCTTTCCTTGCTTAGTCCTGTTGCCCAGATCCGCACATATTGTATATCCTGAAATGTGGCGCTTGATCCCGATTTAAAATTAAATTCCTTTAACGGTAATCTATAAAGACGCCACCCGAAAATATTTTGTCTTCCGCCGGCGATTAATTGATCATCTCTTCCGTCAAGCCAGAATGAATACCTGAAAAAATCTTCTCGTATGTCAAGAAATGTATTTCTATTTAGATCTTCTGTGTCCGGAATGAATCCTCCTTCATCATTTCGATTACCTTCTGTTCCGTTTATCCTTCGATAATCAATTATCTGCTGGTTTGGATTAAAACGCCAATTATCAGCATTCGGATCTTTATTTGAAATAACATCATAACCGGACTCTTTCTCGTCGGCTAATCCATCTATTCCTAAATCTTCCCCATCGTCAAGTATATTATTTCCGATTGTGCCTCCGACAGGTACATCCTCTGTATTATACTCTCCGTCATCGTTAGCGTCCTCACTAATATGACCTATATCTATATTTAGCTGACCCTCGTTTCCATTTACCCATACTTCGATAAATTTAGTTTGTGTTTGATCGAAGAAACTTGCCGGAAGTGCCCGCATAACACCACCCCATCTTTGCTCAGGCGGAATAGTGGTATCAAGTTTATCAAATCTGTTCTTTTCTGAATCTATTGTAATATTTAAAATATCAGTAAATAAATTCCCCGCTGAGGTATTAATATCTCTGTCTTTCCAAATTTGATTGGTTAATACTCTTCCAAACGGATTATACCAGAAGGTAAATGCTCTTTCTTCTTCGCCTTTAAAATTTTGTGGATCCGGAGGAGATGATTTGAACCAATGGCGGCGGAATATGGATAATGATGTTACCCTTTTACTTGCTTCAAAATCATCCAAATATGCGACACCATTATTATCTCCCGTATTAATATTGCTCAGTGTATTTGGATTCGGAATTATTTGTGCTATTTCCCCCTCAAAATTAATTGCTGATGCTTGATCAGTTTTAAATATCGGAAGTGCATTGATTCCGCGTGTAATGAAACTTGGTTTCAGGTCAATTTTTCCGTTTAAATCCCAAAGCATATTCTTGATCGGCTCCTCACCAACTCGAATCTTTTGATCAATTGTGGTTTTACTGAAAAAAAGGAATGTCCCACCTAAGAACGAGCTTTCGCCAAACTTATATTCTGCTCTTGTTCCAAGAAGAGATTTTTTGTCTAGCTGAAAGAGTTGATTTTTTTCATATTTTATCTCAAGATTAGCCCCCGGATCAGTCGCCCCTTCTCTAAGCAGCGTTAACTGACCGGTGAAATAATCTACTGAGTAATCTGCACCTCTGGACAAAAGCACACCATCTAATATTACCTCTTCGCTTCCTTCAATTATATTTATTCCAAGGCTTAAGATTGATGATCTGTTTTTATATGAAACCAGTATCTTAAATTTACTCGCTGCCTGAATCACCTGAACGGATGTTGTATCGTAAAATTGGGGAGAGTAAAAACTGGGCAAGAGAGTTATCGGAGCTTCAAACGGCCTTAGAGACGGAAACCATAATTCTCCTCTTGCGAGGTTGATAATTGATGATGTTTCAATATCGAATATTTCATCAGTCCCCAGATTTCCGTTAACATCGAGAGAATCCAAACCGAATATCTGTAAATAGTTCGTACCACTGCTGTCTCGTTCTTGCGGCTCGACACTTCCTCTATCGAAAACAACGGTCAATTCAAACCCTTCCTCATTAATACCGGTAGCTCCGAGGAAATAGACATTTTTGAACTCCAGATCCCATGTTGGATGAGTTGGAACATGGTTCCTGCTTCTAATCATCTTCAGAACCACCAATGAATCCTGACCGTCACCTTCAGTAAGTATTTGTCCGCCAACAGTGACTCCATTATCAGTTTCAAAGGTTACGGCAAGTATATCGTTGCTATTTAGGAATGTATTCATCCTTATGAATCCGAGATTTTCATTTATCTCGTATTCGACGTTCTTGGTTAGCCGTTTAAAGCGTCCCTTTTCTCCGCCACTCAATGCTAAATCAAATCCGGGATCATTTATATCATCCGGCTCAGGTACTGCCATCGCTTCAAAATTTCCGGTCTCGTTTCCTGCGGCAGTTATGTAGACTTCAATATCTTTAATTCGCTGTGATCTTGCCACAAATTGAGTCCTCGACGTTGGATATAGCGCATCTTTGTAAGTATTGCTGAGAAAAAAATATGTACCTTTTACATATTCATAATCTTTGATTTCCCTTGTTTGTGCTGTGGCGCCTCCCTCAAGAGTCAATTTCTCCTTTTTACCGCGCTCGACGCTCGCAATGGTCGTAATATCCAGACCGCCAATTTTCATGAGTGATTTAATTCCGAAAAGCCCTTGATTCCTACCTCCTGAGACTGCAAATCGCGTTCCCGGAAGAGAAAGGTCAATATTGCCTGCGTCAATTCGTTTAATAATCTCGTCTTCCCCACCGACATATCGAATTTTCAAAGCGTTCTCGAATTCAAAATCTCTCTCAGAGTCTTGATCCACCAGGATACTGATTTTATCTCCTACACTTCCTTCAATATTGAATTGCTGTTTCTGGTCTAGCTTAAATGACGTGTTTTGATTTTCAGAAAAATTTTGGGCTACGGAACTTCGATCTTCGGTCCGCACTCCACCGCGTAT
>CBDUTM010000335.1:0-2742 GCA_965369985.1 uncultured bacterium
TATTCCGCCAAAAGCTTCACTTCCCGGTCCTGAGGAAAGGATCGGAACAAATACTCCCGTATGACCGTGACTCGTCCAATTCGGCTTGAATTCAGCCGTTTTATCAGCTGCCTGATGGAGAGCTAATCCGCCCGTTTCATGATCCGCGGTCATGATAACAAGAATATCTTCGTTTGAATCAAAATAATCCAATCCAACACCCAGCGCGTCATTAAAATCTTTCATCTGGAAAAGCATCTTTTCATATTCATTATCGTGAGACTCCCAATCAATTTGAGAACCTTCCACCATCAGGAAAAATCCATTTTCGTTTTTACTGAGAATATTGATAGCCACATTGGTCATCTCGGACAGATTTAGTTCAGGATTTTTTTCCTTATTGATAGCTCCATGAGCAAGAAGAGCGACCAGGTTTTCTACTTTTTCAAAATTAAGATCAAAGAGATCGTCCATAGTGTTTACGACGCTGAATCCTTTATCCGCCATTTCCTTCAGCAGGTTTCTGTTATCCTTTCTATCGCCGTTTTCTTTTTCAGGAAGAAAATACTTTCGACCGCCACCTATGAGGACATTAACATTCGATTCCGAGAGTTGTTTTGCGATCTCTAGCTCGTTCTTCCGCCATTCTACATGGGTGGCAAATGATGCAGGTGTGGCGTGTGTAATGCTTGATGTAGCGATCAGCCCCGTCGACATTCCCATTTCCTGCGCGTATTCAACGATGTTTTTCAACGGTACTTTATCGTCATTCACTCCAATGGCTTTGTTATAAGTTCGTTTACCGGAAGCTATGGATGTAGCGCTTGCAGCTGAATCTGTTATCCATGAATCTGAGGAGCGGGTGATAGAGAACCCGCCATTTTTGAATCGAAGAAAATTATCGCCGATTCCCATCATTACTGCTGCCGTCACCTGAGAAACACCCATCCCGTCGCCGATGAATAGAATTATGGATTTAGGTCTCGTAAGGGTCTCAGAATTCGCCTGTACGCCTACCAGCAGAAACATACTGACAGATAGAAGGATGTATAACGATTTTTTCATTTGAGTCTCAGTTCACTATGATTTTTAGAAATCTTCTTTTACCTGCTTTTAAGATCTGTTCTTTGTCATTAGAAAGGGTTTGGTCTTTATCGGATATTTTATCTCCGTTTATACGAACAGCTCCTTGCACGATAAGTCTGCGCGCCTCGCCTTTGGAGGAGGTGAGGTCGTTCTTCACCATAATATCAACGATCAGGTCACCTTCCGAAGCGTTCGTTTCCGGCATATCATCGGGAACATTACCCTTGCTGAATATATTGCCGAACTCCTTCTCTGCCTCAAGCGAAGCTTCTTCGCCATGATAAAGTTCGGCGATATCCCGTGCCAGCCGTTTCTTAAGTTCCATAGGATTCAAGCTGTCACTTGCCAATTGCTCTTTAATTTCAGATAGTTCCTCAATGGAGCTGTTTGTTACGAGTTCAAAATAAGTGTAAATGAGCTCGTCGGGGATCGACATCGTCTTGCCGTAAATATCGTTGGGAGACTCATCCACACCGATATAATTCCCTGTCGATTTGCTCATCCTCATCTTTCCGTCAGTGCCGGGCAGTACAGGCATTGTGAGTACGCATTGAGGCTTCACTCCGTACTCTTCTTGGATTTTACGCGCGATGAGCAGATTAAACTTCTGCTCTGTTGCGCCTATTTCTATATCGGATTTTATGGCAACAGAGTCGTATCCCTGCATCAAAGGATAGAAGAACTCGTGAATACTGATCGGCCGTTCACTTTTGAATCGTTTTTTGAAATCATCCCTTTCCAACATCCTCGCGACTGTATATTTTGCAGCAAGATCGGTAATTTCCGTGAATTTCATATTTTCAAACCATTCACCGTTATAGTGAACTTTGGTTTTATCGCGGTCCAATATTTTAAAGAATTGCTTTTCGTAGGTAGCAGCGTTGGTCATAACATCTTCGTGAGATAGCCGTGGTCTCGTTTCATTTTTGTCTGACGGGTCACCCACCATTCCAGTATAATCCCCGATTATCAAAACGATTTGATGACCCAGATCCTGAAATTGTTTCAATTTCCTGAGACAAACAGTATGCCCGAGATGAATATCGGGGGCTGTAGGGTCAAATCCCTGCTTAACTCTTAGGGGTGTGTCAGTCTCAATGCTCTTTTTTAACAGTGCATCAAACTCGGCGGGAGGTAGGATTTCTTCGGTTCCTCTAACCAATATCTCTTTTTGTTCTTTGAATCCGTTTTCCATTTCTACCTTAATTTAATCTATCAATATCGATTTTTGTTGGCGCGGGCAATTTCTCTTGCGGAATCTCTTTTTGCGATGTCGCGCCGTTTGTCATGTTTCGCTTTTCCGCGAGCCATTCCCATAAGTACTTTTGCCTTGCCACGCTTAAAGTAGATTTTCAAAGGGATAATAGTAAGTGATTTTTGATCCATACTCCTTTTCATCTTCATAATTTCCATCTTATGAAGAAGAAGTTTACGTCTACGCTCAGGTTCATGAGGTTTTGTAGTACCGTGAGAATATGGACTCACATATACGCCGATAAGAAATACCTCTTCTTTTTCGATCACCGCATACGAGTCTTTCAGGTTCACTTTACCGTCTCGAAAAGATTTCACTTCGGTACCTGTCAGCACTATTCCCGCTTCCAAAGTCTCAAAGATCTCGTAATCGTGGCGAGCTTTCCTGTTAGTGGCTACAACCTTTTCTCCCATAAGATAAAT
>CBDUTM010000336.1:0-2721 GCA_965369985.1 uncultured bacterium
CGGCTCTTGAGGATACGCTTTGAAATATGAACACCCGGAACTGCTTGGAACTGATGAAGCTTCGGAAGTTGCGGCGGCTGTGACCGATTTGTTTGAATATTTGGGCGAGCTCGACAATAAAAATGCTTTTGAAGGTGAGTGGAAGCCTGTAGAAATGAAGGTTGTGTATCATCAGCCGTGTCAGCATCGAGCACAAAAAACAGAATATGATATTGCCGAGTTGCTTCAAAAAATCCCGGGTATCGAGTTGTCTCCCATAGAAAAAGTCTGCTGTGGGATGGCTGGAACATTCGGATATAAACAGGAAAATTTTGATCTGTCTATGCAGATGGGAGAACCGCTATTTGAACAGATCAGAGAATCGGCGCCTGATTATGTTCTCACCGGCACGGGCACCTGTCAGGTTCAGATAACTCAAGGAACGAATATTCCAACGATTCATCCTGTTACAATCCTTAACAGGTCTTATTTTCCGCCGCTTTCTGCTTGACATTACTTTACCATTTTGATATATTTAAGGTTCGGAAATTAAGAAGTAATGTAGTTGCAAAGGAAAGAAAGATAAGCGCTAAGTCGGCAAATATCAGAATCGAACTGGCGATGAAAGATACTGAAAGCAGTACGATTAAATGAGAGAAATGAGGAATAGTAAATGAAAAGTAACGGTTTTCCGTTTCCCGGAATTCCCACTACCACTGATGGAGCAGGTGCGGTTGTATGGGTTGATTCACAAATAACACAGGGAGGTTGTGCATATCCTATCACTTCTTCCACGACCATGGGTTCAGGATATCAGGCAGCAATTGCTGCAGGTAAGACAAATCTATGGGGTGATAAATTATTTTTTATTGAGTCTGAATCGGAGCATTCGTCTGCTTCCGCATGCGAGGGTGTAGCTGTCAGCGGTGGAAGAGTGACGAATTTTACCTCCGGGCAGGGTCTGGTATTGATGAAAGAAGTACTCTTTACAATTTCCGGCAAGCGGCTTCCTATTGTATTTCACATAGGCGCGCGCGCATTAACTTCTCAATCACTTAATGTACATGCCGGTCATGATGATGTGATTGCGGTTGCTGATACCGGCTGGGGAATTCTATTTGGCAGGAATGCGCAGGAGGCAGGAGATTTTGCGCTTATATCACGTCGTGTGGCTGAAGACACTGAAACTCCATTTATGAATGTGCAAGATGGATTCCTAACGACACACACTATTGAAAATGCTTTGCTCATTGAACCTGAGATGATGAAAGAGTATATCGGCAATCCGTCAGAAAAAATTCTCAATCTTATGAATCCTTACGAACCGATCATGAGCGGTGTGGTACAGAATCAAGATGCGTATATGAAAGGAAAAATAGCGCAGAGGCAATTCTATGATAAAATTCCGGCAGCCCTTAAAAATGCTATGGACGAATTTTATAAGTTAACAGGCAGGAAATATGGATTGATCGACGGATATGAAATTGAAGATGCGGAACACGTTATTATATCTATGGGCTCGGTTTCTGAAACCGCAAAGACCACGATCGAGTGGATGAAGAAAAACGGGGATAAAAAAGTTGGAGTGTTAAACGTTACCTCTTACAGGCCATTTCCCGGAGCTGAGATAGTTGAAGCACTTAAACATGTAAAAACAATAGCTGTGCTTGAGAGGCTTGACATTCCGTTGGGTCAATCAAACCCGCTTACCGCAGAAGTGAAAGCAGCGTTTGCGGACGCTATTCAAGGAGCTGAGGGTTATCCGAAGATTACTTCAATACCTCGCATTGCATCGGGAAGTTACGGTCTTGGAAGCAGAGACACACGTCCCGGCGATATAATTGCAGTTTTTAACGCATTGGAAGATGGCACCGCTAAAGATTATTTCACTTTGGGAATTAAGCATCCATTAAATCTAGATCGAGGTGAAGATCCTGACGTAAGATGCGAGGGATCATTCTCTATGAGAGGACATTCAGTAGGCGGATACGGATCTGTGACAACGAACAAAATTATTGCGACCATTGTGGCGGATCTCTTTGATATGAAAGTTCAAGCTTATCCGAAATACGGCTCGGAGAAAAAAGGACTTCCAACCACTTATTACCTGACAATATCAGATGAACCGATACTGACTCATTCCGAACTCAACTATGTTGATTTTGTACCAATGAACGACACGAACTCCTTTAATCTTGCTAATCCATTAATGGGTATTCAGGAAGGCGGGATGATCTTTGTTCAGACTAATAAAAATTCTCCCGATGCTCTCTGGAGTACTATTCCGGGCTGGGCGAAGGATATAATAAGAAAGAAAAATATCAGGGTTCTCGGGCTTGATACTGTTACTATTGCGCGCGACGTTGCTTCCAAACCTGAATTACAGCAAAGAATGCAAGGTATTGTGTTACTCGGTATCTTCCTTAAAGTGACTCCATTCGTTGAGCGGAATAAGCTTTCAGAGGAAAAACTTATGGAAGGTGTAGAGCGATCACTCAGGAAATATTTTGGAAGTAAAGGCGAACAGGTCGTGAAAGATAACTTAAAGGCTGTGAAGCGTGGTTATAAAGAGGTCTTTGAAGTTCCCCGGGATTTCATTCAAAAGAAAGCCGAAAAAGAAACAGATAAATCTCTAGCTGAAGCTTGAGAAAGGATATATAATGGCAGTAGACAGTGATGTAATAGAAAAGAAAATAGATAAATCAGTTCTTGATATCGCAACATTCAATGATATAATCGTTG
>CBDUTM010000337.1:0-2709 GCA_965369985.1 uncultured bacterium
GGGGCACTGATCTTTATCTCTGGAATTTCGATAAAGATCTTTTACACACTTATCGTTACTCCATAGAACAGATATCTGAAGTTTTTCTCCTATTCAGCAAAAACGAACTTCTTCAAATGATAGAGTGAGTGCTTTGTATTTAGGGGGAAAATGAATATATTTTAAATCTATGTTGGATATTAAAGTAATAAGAAATAATCCTGAATCGGTAGCTAATTCCCTCGAATCAAAAGGTGAGAAGGTAGATCTGGATTCTGTACTCGATCTCGACAAAAAGAGGAGGACGATTCTTGAAGAAGTGGAATCACTTCGTTCTGTAAGAAATAGGGTCTCAGATGAAATAAGCAGCGCTAAAAAAGAAGGGAAAAACGCGGATGACCGGATTTCTGAAATGCAGAATGTGTCTACTAAGATCAAAGAATTAGACCAGCCGCTAAAAGAGGTGGAAGCCGAGCTGAGGGAACTGATGCTAAATTTCCCGAATCTACCGCACAAATCGGTCCCTATCGGGAATGATGCGAGCGATAATAAATTAGTGAGAGATTGGGGAAATAAGTTAGAGAGTGAATTTGAGCTGAAAGACCACCTTGAGCTTGGCGATTCGTTGGGCTTATTCGATTTTAAACGATCCTCAAAGATCTCCGGTTCGGGTTTTCCGTTTTACACCGGAATAGGAGCAAAGCTTGAGAGAGGATTAATTAATTTTATGTTAGATCTTCAAACTGAAGAAAACGGATATAAGGAGGTCTTTCCACCCTTTTTGGTAAATTATGAAAGCGCTCTGACCACAGGCCAACTTCCGAAATTTCAGGAAGACATGTATGTTTCTTCTCAGGACGACCTTTACCTGATCCCCACTGCAGAAGTACCGGTGACTAATATCCACCGCGATGAGATATTAGAAGATGCTTCACTTCCAATATCCTATGCCGCATATTCAGCATGCTTCAGGCGGGAAGCGGGCTCTTACGGAAAGGACACAAGAGGATTTCTCAGAGTCCATCAATTCAATAAGGTTGAGCTGGTGAAATTCAGTCGTCCTGAAGAATCTTATAAAGAGCTGGAAAATATTGTTTCCAATGCCGAGGAGGTTTTGAAACGATTGGAACTGCACTATAAGATCATGGAGCTCTCCACGGGAGACCTTTCATTTGCCGCTGCAAAATGTTATGACATTGAAGTGTGGGCGCCTGGTGAGGAAAAATATTTGGAGGTTTCCTCGTGCAGCAATTTCGAAGACTTTCAGGCAAGACGAGGCAATATAAGATATCGGAATGGTGATGGACAGATCGGTTACGTACATACGCTGAACGGAAGTGGACTCGCCACTTCGCGGCTGATGGTGGCTCTGCTTGAAACACACCAAACGGATGAAGGTCAGATCCATGTCCCCGAACCGTTGGTGCCGTATGTGGGAACCACGATAATCAAGCCGGATGGATCATAGATCAGAGATGTTACGAAAGTTGATCATTATAATTTTTGGTGTTCCCATGACAGGATTTGGAAGTATTTTTGCTATGTTGGCGATGATTTTGGACGGTTCGGGAACGGTTGCAGATTTTATAATACGATCATGGGCTCGTTTGATATTGATCTTGGCAGGAGCAAAAGTTGAGCTGAGAGGTATTGAGAATATAGAGAAAAACGAAAGTTATGCGTTCGTCTCAAACCATGCCAGTCTGCTGGATATCCCTACGGCGATGACTACGCTACCGTATAAGCTGCGTTTTTTGGCAAAAAAAGAATTATTCAAGATCCCGTTATTCGGACGGGCTATGTTAGCGGCAGGGCATATTAAAATTGACAGGCAGAACCTTGAATCCGCAGTGAAATCGATCAATGAAGCGTCAATCAGGTTAAAGGAAAACCATTCATCGGTATTGATATTCGCCGAAGGAACACGCAGTCTGACCGGGGAGGTGGGTAAGTTCAAAAAAGGGGGAATTATTCTTGCCCTAAGAATGGGAATTCCAATTGTTCCGATCACTATTTCCGGAAGCAGAAAGCTTTGGCCTAAGGGCGGATCGATAAAATCAGGTAAAATCATAATAACCATCGGAAAACCGATATCGACTGACGGCTATGGAAAATCCAATCGTAATGCTCTCGTGCAGGCAACGAGAGACGCTGTCGTGAATAACTTGGTGGCGGAAGATGCTCTATAACCCGATCAATAATAGATATCTGACTGTTTCCGAATCAATCAAACCTTATACCGGAGAAACTCTCAAGGAGAGCGATATCGCTCTCCGCTGGCTGAAATGGAGTAAATCGTTATCAGGGAAGCTTAATACGGATGATGGCAATAAAGTGGTGGTGATCGAACCCGGAGTAGTTAACAGAGATTCCGGACCGGACTTCAAAGACGCGATGATACTGATAGACGGAGCGGTGATACGAGGCGATGTGGAGATTCATCTGGAATCCCGATCCTGGTACACTCACTCGCACCACACTAATCCTTCTTACAATGGCGTTATCCTTCATGTGGTTGTATCGGATTCAGGAAAATCAGTTACTATGTCAAGCGAAGGAACAATTATCCCCACTGTTAAATTCCCGCTTTCTCAAGACTGGGAAGCAAGAATTCAAAATAAATTATCCTGGCCATTGGATGAAGGTTGTTATCATGAGATGACAAAAATGAATTCAGGAGAGGTCTATATGCTTCTTCTTCGGCTGGGCAAGGATCGATTCAATAAAAAA
>CBDUTM010000338.1:0-2705 GCA_965369985.1 uncultured bacterium
GAATGAAACTGTTTTAAAGGGAATAATAGCCGAAAGTAAGATAGTAGATCTTAGAGCGACGGTATTTGACGGTTCGTATCACGCTGTGGACTCTTCTGACGTGGCATTCAAAATCGCAGGCTCAATGGCTTTTAAACAAGCATTCCTTGATGCTAAGCCCGTTATTCTCGAGCCTATTTACACTGTGCAGGTGAAGGTTCCTGAAGACCATATGGGCGATGTTATGGGCGATATAACCGCAAGAAGAGGAAAAATATCAGGAATGGACGGTGACGGACATTTCCAGATCATCAATGCGAAGATACCTCTTGCAGAATTATACAAATACTCCACTTCATTGAGGTCAATCACCGGTGGCAGAGGACTGCACAGTCAGGATTTTTCCCACTACGAAGAAGCTACCGCCGAGGTGGGCAAAAAAATTATGCAGGCTGCAGGCGGAGAAGAAGAATAGTTGTTTGTTTTAATCTATGGATTAATTGAATGATTCCAAATGATAACAAATTATGGGCTCCATGGCGGATGGAATATATCGAACGAGAGGTCGCCAATAAATCAGAGCGCTGTTTTCTTTGCGACAAACCGAAGTCCGAGGATAATGAAAAAACTCTCATCTTGCTAAGAGGAAAACAGACTTTTGTTGTTATGAATCTTTATCCGTACAATAATTCCCACCTTATGATATCTCCCTATCGGCACATATCGGATTTTACCGCCCTTACTAAAGAAGAGAGAAGCGAATCACAGGAAGTTATTTCAGGGTGCATAAAAATACTGACGAAACATATGAATCCCGAGGGTTTCAATGTGGGATTGAATATCGGTAAGGCTGGCGGCGCAGGTGTTGAAGAGCACCTTCACTGGCATTTAGTTCCGCGCTGGCTGGGAGATACCAATTTTATGCCCGTATTGGGCAACACAAAGGTTATAATGGAGGGGTTGACTGATTCGTATAGAAAGCTTCAACCTGATTTTGCCGAGCTCGAAAAATCAATATTATAGGCTAACTTCCTTTATCATTATAATATCATCTAAATCGAATCCGGCTCGAATATCTAATTTCAGTGCATTTTCTTGCAATTTGGTGCACAAATAAGTAAATTAGCGCCACTTTGGAATATTTCATTATGAAGGTGTTTGTATGTTGAAAAAGGAGCTTTTGGAGATTTTGGTTTGCCCTAAATGTAAGGGAGATCTTGAGTATCTTATTGAAGAAGCAAAATTGATCTGCCATTCATGCAAACTTTCATACCGAATTGAGAGCGATATCCCTGTAATGCTGATTGACGAAGCGGAATCTGTCGATTAGGATTTAATTATACATTTCGACAGAATCAATCCCGCACATATCCGACAGGAAAACGATGATTTTAAAACTGAAAACTAATAGAAAAAGCGCATAAATGATAAAGAGACTCATATTAGGCTTGTTTATCAGCATGCTGTTTCTGTATTTCGCTTTCAGAGATGTAAGCTGGGGCGATTTTCTGCAATATATTTTAGGAATTCAATACCAATGGTTAATTCCGGCAGCGATAAGTGTGATGGCAAGTTTTATCGTCAGGGCGATACGCTGGAAGATGCTCGTTGCTCCGATACAAAAAGTATCGTTCGATAATACATTTTCCGCCACAATGATCGGTTATATGGGAAATAATATTTTACCCTTCCGGCTTGGTGATTTATTGAGAGCCTTTGCATTTGCAAAAGACACGGGCATAAAGAAATCAACCACATTAGCATCGCTTCTTCTAGAACGAATTCTTGATCTGATGACGACATTGATGGCATTAGGGCTGGTTTTAGTTTACTTCCCGAATTTTCCTCTTTGGGCGACAAGAGTCGGATATGTCGCTCTTATGATAGTGACAGGGTTAGTTACGTTCACAGTATTAATGCAATTCAAGAATGAATATATACTTCGATTTACAAAGTTTATTCTGAAGCCAATGCCGGACAAATGGAATTCTACTGTTGCAAAAAAACTCATCAGCTTTTCCGATGGGTTGCAGGTAGTTTCTCAATATAAAAAATACTTCGGTCTTCTTATTGTTTCGGTACTGCACTGGCCTGTTTATATTTCAACTGTCTGGTTTACATTTCAAGCTTTCGATTACAGTTTCGGAATTATCGAGGCATTTGTCGTGCTTGTGTTTATCACTTTTGCCGTGGCGATCCCTTCAGCACCGGGTTATGTTGGAACGTTTCACGGTTTAGTAGTGGCATCCTTGGCGCTGTTTGGGTTAGCCGGCGATTCCGCAAGGGCGTTCGCTGTAGTATTACACGCAATAAATTATGTGCCTGTGACATTAGTTGGTTTATATTACTTCTGGAAGCGGCAGATCACACTGAAAGAGGTAGAATCTGAGGTAGAAGATCCTCTTATTAATGAAGATATTAGCGATTTTTCGGAGATCGAATAAGTTTTAGAACATTGTTTGAATTTATTTACATGAGAGGCAATTATGGGTTTCGGCAATAATAAAATAGCGGTTATAGGTCTTTGATATCTTGGACTTCCGCTTGCCGTTGACTTTGCAAAAAATGGGTATGAGACCGTCGGTATTGACGTTGATGAATCGAAAATCGAAAACATTAAAGGTAAACTTAAGCTTTGACAGACAGGCTTACAGCATTAAAGAAAGCTCTTCAGGAACGCATATTAATTCTTGACGGAGCAACGGGAACAGCTCTAGGAAACGTTG
>CBDUTM010000339.1:0-2705 GCA_965369985.1 uncultured bacterium
TTATTTATTGTCGAATGGGTAAAATTACTCCGCGAAGAAGGCTTTAAGGTTTTCGTTAAAAAGAGAGGCTGGAAAGTTCTTTGGACAATTATTATTTTCTATCTTATCCGTGACAGTATTCTCTATATCCTGATTCCTTACCTGATTTATCTCGGAGTATTTTAATCAACTTCTGTAAGAGCGAAGCACCGATCATCAGAAATAAATAATCCGATTCGAATTAGGTTTTTTCTAATGTAGCCAAATCTAATGGAATCAAAAGCTTAGAAATTAAGCTTTTAGTTCTTAGGGTGAATAGCTATATTTATTGATGTTGTTATCCGCAGATTAATTTTACCGGGAGAAATTAATATGAAAAGTCCAATGTTGATCTCAATCACGATGTTTGTAATTATTTTTTCTACTCCATTGCTATATGCAGGAAACGGTGGGCAGACGCTTCATACTAACAACAAATGGTCGGAATGTTCTTTTGTCCTCGACGCCTCTTTGACACAAGATGCATGGCATCAATTTGCCAGAGAAGCGGCAAATGTTGTTTATTATCGACCAATGACCTCGGCAAAACCGATGGGCGCAGGAAATTATCATATTGGAGTTACAAATATGACTTCATTTATCGACGATAGCGATGCCGCCTGGAATGATACTTTCTCACATCCTGAGTCGGATCATTACCTCTTTGAAGGTGCAGGTCTTGGGTTCCCGGGATTAGAGGCAAGAATGGGGTATAATGAAAAAATGGATATCGGATTGTACATCACCAAAAATCCCAATGCAAATTATGGATTTTATGGCGCACAGCTGCAATATAACCTGATTAATAATTTAGAGAATGGGTTGGCAGCGGCGGTGAGAGCTAGCTTTGTGCAACTATTCGGTCCTGAAGATTTAAATCAAGGTGTTTATGGATTAGACCTGTTGGTGAGTAAAGATGTTGATCGGTTTTCTCCTTATGCCGGAATCTCCGCATACCTGGGACGCGCGCAAGCTACAACTTCAAAAGTGAGCTTAGATGATGAAAATATTATTGCAGCGCAGGGAATGATCGGTGTAACCACTCATCTCTCTTTCCTGAGAATAGGCGCGGAGATGAACTTCGCAAGTGTAAACACTACCTCACTTCTTATAGGATATAATTTCTAAGATGTAAAGCATAGTTTTTCGGATCATTATCAAAAATCTTTTAGCTGGGGTTTAGTATGAAAAATATGTTCTTGGCCATTTCGTTGATATTTTTCTTATCAGGTTCTAATTTATCAGCTCAAACAATGCAATGGACAAAAGAAAGAGGTGTTCCGACTTCCACAACCGGGACAGGCAGCAGTTCTGTTCTTACTACACCGTACAGGATAGGTTTTTCTATTATTTTTTGATGATTGGTACACTATCTTTGGGCTATGGATTTTTATAAGAAAAAATATTTTTTAAAAGTCATAAATTCTATAGTTATTCTTATTCAAATTTTATTGTTTTTCTCTCTTTTGACGGCATCTCAATTTGACACGAGTGAAGAAGGATACTTATATCTTCATGCAGACAGCCTTGACAATGATCTTGGAGTTTTCGAACTCTCCGGGAAATGGAAATTTCATCCCGGGGACGACATTCATTGGGCTGATCCCGATCTTGACGATAGTGAATGGGAAATTACTACCATGTTGCGTGAGGGAGGTCTGACAGCGGAAGACCTTATTAAAAAGGTAGGGTGGTACCGGCTGCACATAGAGATCGATTCTTCACTGAGTGGATTTAAGCTGGGGTTAGCCCAAGTCTATGTGGGATCAATTGATGTTTTTTTCGACGGTGAAATTGTGTTCTCATCTAAATATTTAATGGATAATGATAATATTGATGGCTCAGACATTCTTTTACTACCTCACGTGACGCGGCTGACGATCAATGAGGCTGATAAACACGTATTGAGCGTCCGATACACAATGCACGAGCCCTCTTTCAGGGGAGCTGAAAAACCTCCCTTTATTTTCAGACTTTTCATAGGTAAATGGAAATCGCTCGCAACTCTCCATAGAAATGAGTTGAAATCAGTGTCAGGAGATATGAATCTTTTTACAGGGATATTTTCAGCCTTTGCTCTGATTCACCTTCTCCTCTACTTTTTTTATCCAAAAGCTCGTGCTAATCTGTATTATGCGATTCATGCAGGTTTTATGGCTGCATTAACTTATTCACAGTTTCAGATCGATTTCTCGACTTCAGCAGAGCATCTTGTATTTTATAACTCCCTTTTCAAAATGTCGGTCGTAGGATTATTTGTAAGCGGTATTAAATTTGTTTACACATTATTCAATACTTTAGCTCCAAAATGGCATAGACCCCTTGTCTATGGAGGCACAGCCCTTATCCCGTTCGGTTTTTATTTGCCCGTGAATTATGTTTTTATAATCGGGCTTGTTTTCCTCGCTGAAGAGCTGCGCATGATAATATACGCAATCATAAAAAAAATATCCGGCAGCTGGATTCTCGGAGTAGGCGGAATTTTATTTGTTGTTATAACCTCGTATAATTTACTCGTGGCTTTGGGTATGCTACCGGATATAACTTTTCTAGAACGTTTATATCTATATGGGTTCCTTTGTCTTATAATCTCAATGTCATTTTATCTGGCAAGACAAATAGCACAAACTAATAAAGATCTGGAAGGGCAGATTTTACAAGTACAGGAACTATCCGACAAGACAATT
>CBDUTM010000340.1:0-2690 GCA_965369985.1 uncultured bacterium
CAACGGTCTCTTCGGGATGCACTGGTTCCTGAAAGCCGCCAAAGAAGAGGGTGTGTTGCCTATAATCGGCGCTCAGATGACGGATGAGACCACAAACGCCGTCCTTCTGGCTAAAGACAGAGAGGGTTATTCAGCCCTCTGCCGTGTTATCTCCGAACGGCATCGATTGCGGGAGAAAGACGAGCCGAAATTTTCCCTCACCAAGCACCTACAACGACACCGGCAGGGGCTTATCGTTCTTGCCGGTTCTATTCCTCTGCTGGAAACATTAGCGGCTGACAACGGTACTTCCGACCTCTATGCCGAGCTTTCGCCTCTGACGGAACGGCGGCAGCTTCTCCGTTTCAGTCGTTCATCAGGGATTCCGCCTGCCGCCACCAACGCTGTCCATTTTGTGCTTCCGGAGCGGATCAAGCTTCACCGGCTCCTGCGCGCCATAGATCTGAACACGACATTGAGCCGGCTCCCCGAATCGGAAAACGTCACCGACGCTTGCTGGTTCAAAGGCGCCGGCAGTATGGCAAAAGCAAATCCCGATGCGCCCGAAGCTCTGGAGAACACTCTGCGTATTTCGGAGGCGTGCAAGTTCGAGGGAGAGGGAGCGGGTTTTGTCTTTCCCGCTTTTGACGGCAAGAGCGAAGATGAAGCGTTCAGCGAACTGGAGTCGGCGGTGTGGGAGGGAGCGAGAAGCCGTTACGGCGATCTGAAAGACAAAGTGCGGGGGCGTGTCGCTCACGAGCTCCGGCTTGTGAAGGAGAAGCGTTTCGCCTCATATTTTATGGTCGTGCGGGACATCGTCTCCCGTTCCGACCGCACCTGCGGACGAGGCTCCGCCGCGGCGAGCATAATCGCCTATTCGCTTGGTATCACACACGTTGACCCTATAAAGCATAACCTCTTTTTCGAGCGGTTTCTGAACGAAGGTCGGCTGGACCCGCCCGATATCGATGTTGACTTTCCCTGGGACGAACGGGACGCTGTTTTCGATTATGTCTTCGAGAAATACGGCACGGAACACAGCGCAATGGTCTCCAATCATGTGCGGTTCAAGGCGCGCTCGGCGCTCCGGGAAGTGGCGAAGGTTTACGGCATTCCCGACAATGAGATCCGTTCAATGACGAAGCGGATGAAGCACCTTTACGATGTGAAGAACACTTCCTCCGCGATGAACGAGGTGCATTTCAAGGACGTGGAGTTTCCCGAGCCGTGGCCCGAGATAATCAGTATGGCGGACGGCATTTCGGGTTTCCCGCGGAATATGTCCGTCCACTGCGGCGGTGTGGTCATCACTCCCGACAGCATCACGAGTCACGTGCCTGTTATGCCGGCTCCAAAGGGGGTGAACATCATTCAGTGGGAGAAAGATCAGACGGAACGCGCCGGGCTGGTGAAGATAGACCTTCTCGGCAACCGTTCACTGGCTGTTATCAGAGACGCTCTCGCCGCTGTGAAAGAGAATTACGACATATCCATAAACTACGCCCGCTGGAATCCGCTTATCGATCTTGCGACGCAGGAACTCATCAAGGCGGGAGATACATTGGGCGTTTTCTACGTGGAATCGCCCGCAATGCGGCAGCTGCAGAAGAAAGCGAAGACAGGCGATTTTGAGCATCTTGTCATACACTCGAGTATGATACGTCCCGCGGCGAATAAGTTCATCAACGAATATGTCCGCAGATTGCACGGCGGTGAGTTCGAGCCGCTACATCCGATGATGCTGGAGATTATGCCCGAAACTTACGGTATCATGTGCTATCAGGAGGATGTGGCGAAGGTGTCCATGATGTTCGCGGGCTTCTCGCCTGCCGAGGCTGACGTATTGCGGAAGATAATTTCGTGGAAGGACGCCGAACGTGAGTTGCGTGATTACAAAGAGAAGTTTTATTCCGGCTGCGCGCGGAACGGTTTCGAGAAATCGCTTTCGGAAGAGCTCTGGGAGATGATAATGTCGTTCGCGGGATACTCGTTCTGCAAACCTCATTCCGCTTCGTTCGCTATGGTGTCCTACAAGTCGGCGTATCTCCGGGCGCATTATCCCGCGGAATTTATGGCGGCGGTGATCTCCAATCGGGGAGGATATTACTCACCATTCGCCTATATCTCCGAGTGCAGGCGGATGAAACTTCAGGTGCTGATGCCTGACGTGAACGAGAGCCGACACGAATACACAGGCGTGGATAACCGTGTTCGCGCCGGGCTTATGCAGATCAAAGGGCTGGCGACGGAGGCTTCCGAAATGCTTTTGGAAGAGCGGAAGAAGAAACGGTTTCGCTCGTTAGATGATCTTATGCGGCGGCTGGAGATGCACCCGTCCGATCTGCGCCTGCTGATAAGATCGGGAGCGTTCGACGGGATAGAGCCGAGACGGACCCGACCCGAACTGATGTGGCGGCTGTCGCAGTGGACGGCGCGGAAACGGGAAAGGGAACGGCAGATGGCGCCCGTGACCCTCTTTGAAGAATCTATTCCGGACCGACTACCCGAATCACCCGAATATAGCCCGAAGAAGCTCCTCTCGCACGAGCAGGAGACGTTAGGCTTCCTGCTGAGCCGGCACCCGCTGACGCTCTACCGCGACCGGATACGGAAAGTCGAGCCTGTCCGCGGAAGCAATCTCCACCTGCACGTCGGGAAACGCGTCCGAACCATCGGCTGGCTCGTGACAGGGAAGATAGTCCGCACGAAGA
>CBDUTM010000341.1:0-2688 GCA_965369985.1 uncultured bacterium
GCGAACCGAATCAGGGTTATCTTCAATATATTTTATTGATGCATCAACCGCTTTCAGAAAAGATCTTGCCCTCTCTGGAGATTCTTTTAAAAATATTTCTGTAAATGAAAGTGTCGTAATGGAAAACGACATCCCCCTGTCTTCCCCTATTACCTGCGCTCCGTTCATCTCCGCAAATGTTACCAATGGCTCTGATAACACTGCTGCAGCAAACTGACCGCTTAATAACAGTTGTAGGCGTATCGGTATATTTTTTGTCTCTACGATTTTGTACTCAGTGGCACCTTCTGTCTCTTTTCCGCCTAACAGCAGATATATGAAATAGTCTACTACTGTGTTCGAGCTTGTGGCGATTCCTAATTTCGCAGCTTCAGATACAGTGATACTTTCGGCGCCCGGCGGCTGCAGAATCGCAAACATCCTCTGATCGTTAATAGTGTTGGTAAATGATGCTGCTATGCGAACGGGCGTGCTGTTAGACTTTAATATTACGGGAGTAACCAAATCTCCGAAGTATCCGGAAATTTGACCTGCGGTCAGCGCGATGTCAACTTCCATCGCAGACCTGAAATTTACAAGTTCCACATTTAACGATGCCTCTGCAAAAAACCCTTTGTCGACCGCAACGAAAAGAGGCAGTGCTTGGATCACGGGCAGAACGCCGAATTTCAGATCGATCGGATCTTGTGAATCAGAACAATTCGAATTCAAGGATAAAATTAGCGCTCCAAAAATTAAAATCCTGATTGATTTATGCGGGTTCATATTATTTTTCTCCCATCCAAATTCGCAACAGATCCACTATTTCTTCTATCCACCGTTCGGATTCTTCGCTGCTTGCGCCGAACAGCTTTAGCGAAGGGTCGAGAACATTCTGATGCTGAACCTGTAAAAACCGGTTCAAAACGCTTTCAAGTATGAAAGAAGCTTTATCCACATCAATAGCTGCTGAAATTTCACCTCTCTCAACACCCTGCTCAACGAATGAACCTATAAATTTCATAGATTCCGCATGAATCTCCTGCAAAATCGCCACACCTTCAGGCGAATCGCCTGTATATAAAATCCGGTAGTAGATCCGCGCTAAATTCGGATGTTTCCTGATGAATCGTACTCCCGCTTCCATTACTTTTTGAAACCGGGTGAAAAACTCTTCGTCTTTTGTCTCGTCGCGAACTTCACGTAAATATTCTTTAACACGCTCAAACGCAACTTTATATGCATACATAAATAGTTGGTTTTTTGAAGTGAAATAATTGAAAAGTGAGCCTTTTGAGATGCCTGCCCGCTCCACGATCTTATTCATACTTGCCGCCCTGAAACCTTTTTTAGCGAATTCGCTTATGAACGCATCTGTAATTCTGGATTTTTTCTCAGCAGGCAGATGATTAAATTGTGCTGTTTCTCCAGACTTCTTAATTTTTTTCCGAGTAACGAAATTAGGAATGACCATGTGGTCAATTTATGAATATTAATTACAGTTTACAAGAAATTTTCCCAATTATGAACAGGCTGAAATATTAAAGCCCCACTATTAAGTGGGGCTTTAATATGAAAAGTCGTTTTACTTTCTTTTGGTTTACTTCTTTTTAGGCAACGGAAAAAGCATTGAAACGTTGTTTTTGTATTCCCTGTAAGTATCGCCATGGATGTCTATAAGGTCTTTTTCTTCAAAATGTATGCCTATCAGGATATAAATTGTCGTGGCGACGGCGAAAATTAGATGCCCCAGCGACATCTGCGGTGCCGCCCAAAATGCGATTACAAAACCCGCCATTATTGGATGACGTACATATTTATAGAACAACGCAGTTTTAAAGTTAAGCGGCGCAAGCTCTTTACTTCGTAAATTTGCATATACCTGCCTCAATCCGAATAGATCAAAATGATTGATGATAAATGTGGATACCAGCACAATTATCCAGCCGGCCCAGAAAAGCAGAGTCAGTATCATTGAAGCCGTGCTGTTCTCAACGCTCCATACTATTCCCGGCATCGGTCGCCATTGCCAATACATAAGGAACAAAAGCAGGCTAGCGATGAGTACATAGGTACTTCGCTCGACAGTCTTAGGCACGAATTTCGTCCACCAATTCTTAAAGCCGGGTCGTGCCATAACGCTGTGCTGGACAGCAAAAAGACCAAGCAACAATGCATTGATCAGGATAGATTCTGTTAGAGGTCCTGCCATGCCCGAATCAATAGATTTCGGAACGATGATGTTGCCAACGAATCCGATAGCATATAAAAAGGATCCCAAAAATACCGCGTATGCTATAATTCCGTACAAGAACGCTATAGATTTACCCATTTAATATATCTCCTTTTCAGTTATTGGGTATTGAATTTGACACAAGTATCAGGAGGAATGGCAAATAAATGGTTTTAGATAATATTGTTGCAGCCTGTGTAACATAAAACCCTCCCGGCAAGCGCCTTTGTTACATAAAAATCTAGTAAGTATGAAAATGACTATTAAGTCATATCAAGTATAATATGAAGAATAGGATCAGCTATATCAAGAAAAATAACTAATATTGTATTGATTCGCGCAGATTGACATCTGATTGATTGTAGACTGATTTAATCATAACTTTGAATTCAAAAGGAAAAAGTAAGTTTTTTAAAAAAGGAATTCAATTTGCTTCCGAAAAATAGCGCATTAGTCATTATAGATGTGCAAGACGG
>CBDUTM010000342.1:0-2671 GCA_965369985.1 uncultured bacterium
ACTGAGGGCATCTCGCGCCTCAACATCAGTTGTGTGGATCGAGAATTGTAATTGAAACTTATCAGACTGATATATTTTACTGATATCTAATAGTTTCTCAAAAAATATATCTGTTCCACGAGGCGCTATGGAACATACAGATGGTATCAAGCCGGGAGCGTCATATCTGTCTGGAAGCTCCTTCAGGACATCCAGAACACTTGAATTAAACGCCGGATCGCCCATCCTCGCGAATTGAATCTTGAATTTTTCAACGGGGACAATCAATTCACCGAATCTATTTAATATCATAAAGTCTATCTGATCGATGAGTTCATCCGCGGAAAGTTTTCCGTGGTAATATATTCCGGCATCACAAAACGAACACCCGACAGGGCAGCCAAATAGAGTTGAGACAGTCAAAATCCATTTCTTTGATCGCGGGAATGGTGACTGAACAGACTCAGAAAATTCTATAAGATTGCCACTTTCACATTCCGCAATAAACACTGTAGCAAGTTCGTCATTTCCTGTTCGTGCTCTGATTTTCATAAATTACACTCCGTTTATGTACCTATATATCTTCATGGCAGTCCTGACGCCATCACCGACACAAATGGCGGTTTGCCTATAAATATCATTTGTTATGTCACCGATCAGATATAGTACGTTTTTCCTGATTACACTTCCAAGATTATTTCGCAGCTCATCGTCGAGGTAATCCATGTTGGGCTTTCGACCGACAGCTATCACGAGATAATTCACTTCCAGAAATTCCGTTATTTCTTTATTTCCCGATCTGAGAGACAGATTCAACCGATTACCCACAATGTTTATTTCGCTGACTTCGATGTTCTGTCGATAGATTATCCTTTCAGCCAGCTGAGAGCGCTCCAGGAGGAGCGGAATGCACTGAGCCTCATTCCCCCTGTGCATTATGATTACATCATTCTGCTTGGAAAGGTTCAGGGCGTAATCGAAGGCTGCGTCACCGCCACCAATGATCGCAATAGACTTATTTTTCTCATTGATAAGGGGATATACTTCGTAAGTTACGCGGCTGCTTATATCATCCGTAATTTGCAGATTCGCTATTGTCTTAGGTTTAGTTCCTGTAGCTAGCACCAAAATATCAGCCTGGACAGTTCTTTCGTTAGACGTCAGGAAGAACGTTTTATGCTCGTATTTAACGGAAAAGACTTTCTCGTTATAGTGTTCGATATCTGAATTGTTGAATTGTTTGCTGAAGAGTTTTACAAGCGCAGTACCTGTAATGCCCGAAGGAAAACCGGGATAATTTTCTACGAGGTTGGCATTTTTAAGTATTCCTCCGATTTCGCCCTGCTCGAATACAATTGGATCAATATGGTAACGCTTAAGTTGGATTGCAGTCGCAATACCAGCTGGTCCCGCTCCTATAATTGCAATCCGATTATCTTTCGTTCGTATATTCATTGAATTGAGAATAGATGTCATCCATCAGGACCGGAACGGCAAAACCATGAGACAGATTGAGCAAACTTGCCCGATGTAATTCTTCGTTGTAGGTCGCTGTGCCGTCCACAGCAAAAAATACGAAGTATCCTCTGACGAACGCTGATCTCGCTGTTGTTTCACAGCAGAGGTGGGTCATAACACCTGTGATTATCAGATCCTCGATTTCTTTTTCACGTAATATCTGATCGAGTGAGGTATCATAAAATGCGTCATATTGGCTTTTTTCAATAATTGTGGAGTTTGGTGTTAGAATCTCTGTTGCCAATTCGCTTAGATTATGATCATCGGTGATAAAATCGTCCCACCATTTTGACATCATACCGACATTTTCAGTTGTATTGATGTGCTGTGTTAAAATAACAGGCAGATTCGTTTTTCGAAACGAGCCAGCCAATTTATTTATTTTCCGAAGAACAGGCGGTGCGCTCGGGACAAATGCGTGAGACTCTTCGTTAAGAAAATATTTTTGCATATCGAGAATAATAAGAGCGGAGCGCTCTGGTTGAGGACTTCGCCAGCGATCTTGCTTGTCGATATCCAAGTCATTTACCATTTCCTGTGCTACATCCGAGATATTATTATCTGTGAAATATGGAAATTTCTTCATCTGCGTCCTGAAGTCTAGCGGGTTACGTTGTAAGGATTATTCCCTGCGCTATTTTGAAATGTGATCATATTAACGGATTTCATATAAATCAAAAACAGAGTGACTCTCGACCGGCCATATTTATTAAGAACACCTGTCCCGCTCTATTGTTTTACAAACTACTATGTTACACAAAAAGTCTTTCGATTGCATTAATAATTTTGCTCCTTTCTCACAAACGTATGAGTTCTGGAACACCGTAAATGTGTATCATAAACGATGGTTTTTGAAACACATTTTTCGTGCCTTAAAATTCATACATTAAAGTTAACTGAATATAAACCAAATTCGCACTAATAAGAATGGAAACTCGAAATTTTGCGTATTTGGGAATTTATCAACTCACTCAAGTTAATTAGTTCAATCATTACTAATTCTATCCCATTGATAATTTGCTACTTAGGTCGAAAAATAAACTGATAAAGTAAGAATGGCATAATATTTGTGATATATATGGTTAAAATCTCAAAATTTGTATGTTAAATAATGAGTTTGAATCCTTAATAGATGAATAATTAACAAAAACAGTCAACACCTTTTTGGATTTAT
>CBDUTM010000343.1:0-2661 GCA_965369985.1 uncultured bacterium
GGATTTCTTGCGGGGTTTATTGTCGCGCCGAAAGTGGTCGGCTTGATCTTAGGAGGGTCGCAAGAACGAGGTCGGTTAATAATAGCGCTAATTGCAGGAACGATAACTATTTTTCTTTTAGGTAATCTATGGTTATGGATCATAATGAACGGATCTGTTGCAAAGACACTATCGCTTGGATTCATACCATTTTTACCCGGCGCAGTGATAAAAATAGGATTAGTTATTGCTGTTGTGGAAGCTATGAGATTTCGTAATAAGAATAATTAATACAACAGTGTTAATGTATTGAGGGGCGCAAGCTGCGCCCCTTTTTTTGGGTTGGTAATTATAAGCGGATAAAATGTAATTGTTGAAGATATACGAGATATACACGAGTATTCAGGGAGAATCAAGTTATCAGGGATTGCCTTGCGTCTTTATTCGATTGAGTGGATGTAATTTGCGCTGTGCCTGGTGCGATACTGCTTATGCATTTTTCGGTGGAGAAGAGAAGAGCATAAAGGAGATAATGGCCGAGGTGAAAGAATCCGGCCCGCTTTTAGTGGAAATAACCGGCGGAGAACCGCTGATACAAAGTGAATGTTATCCCTTAATGAAAGAGCTTTGCGACCAGAAGTATGAAGTATTACTTGAAACGGGCGGTTCGATAGATACAATCGAAGTTGACCCGCGAGTCAGAAAAATTATTGACTTCAAAACCCCTTCAAGCCTTATGGTGGATGAAAATAATTGGGATAATATATCAAGGCTAAATCCGGGTGATGAACTGAAATTTGTCATTGGAGATAGAGCAGATTACGACTGGGCATTGAATATTATAGAAAAAAACGGTCTCGAAGAAAAAACTATCGTTAATCTCTCTCCTGTACACGGTGTGATGAGTCCTTCTGAGCTAACAAAGTGGATGTTAGAGGATAAGATAGATGTTCGGGTAAATGTGCAGATTCATAAATATATCTGGGGAGAACACACTGTCGGAGTATGAGATACCTTAAATAAATAGAAATTAAGAGAATGATAGACGATAATTTAGCAATAGTAGCAGTATCAGGTGGATTGGATTCAGCTGTGGCAACAGCGGTGGCTGCGGAAAGTCATGAGCTTGCTCTGATGCACATTAATTACGGCAATTTAACGGAAAAACGTGAATTGGAAGCATTTCACGATATTGCTGATTTTTACAAAATTGAAAAAAGACTTGTGGCGGATATTGACCATTTAAGGAAAATCGGCGCATCAAGTCTAACCGATAAAAATATTCCTGTGGAAGATTTCACTGGAAAAAATATAGGTATTCCGCTTACATACGTTCCGTTTCGAAATGCCAATATTCTTTCTATCGCTGTATCATGGGGAGAGGCGACCGGAGCGGGGTCAATTTATGTCGGGATGATGGAAGAAGACAGCGCGGGCTATCCGGATTGTACGGAGGAATTTATTGAAGCATTTAACCGGATGATAGCAATCGGCACTCGTCCGGAGACAACGATCAAACTTATAGCGCCGCTTATACATATGAGCAAAGGCGATGTCATTAGAAAAGGTATAGAACTTGGAGCGCCGTTTGATCAGAGCTGGTCATGCTATAAAAATGAAGACATGGCGTGTGGCGTTTGCGAATCATGCGTGCTGAGACTCAACGGTTTTAAGGATGCAGGAATTGAGGATCCGATAGTTTACATAAATAACGATGAGGAATCAGAGAATTGAAGGATAAAGAAAAAGAAATAATAGGCGATTTTAAGTCACCTGATTCGGTACGCCCGGATATCTTGGAAACTTTTGAATATGAATACCCTGAAACGGATGTAGGTCTCGACATAAGCACGGATGAGTTCACCTGCGTCTGTCCAAAGAGCGGTCTTCCTGATTTTGCTACCATAACTATCAACTATCTGCCGGATAAAAAATGCGTGGAACTCAGAAGTTTAAAATTTTATCTGATGTCGTATCGCAATGTGGGAATTTTTCACGAGCATGTGGTTAACAGAATTCTTGAAGATTTCGTGAAAGCTGTTGAACCTAAAATGGTGACAGTTTACGGAGATTTCAAAATTCGTGGCGGGTTACATACGACTTCTGAAGTTTCATGGGAGAAAGAAACGGTATAGGGTTTCTACAACTGTTCTTACTCTTCCAAAGTAGAAAGATCACCTTCGTCTTCGCCTAACGCTCTCGCTTTAAGCACACGCCTCATTATCTTTCCGCTTCTTGTTTTCGGGAGAGAATCCACGAACTCAATTGATTCCGGTCGAGCTATGGGCCCGATTTCATCTCGGACGTGTTGGGAGAGTTCGTCCCGAAGCTCATCCGAGCCTTCAAGCCCGGCATTCAGGATAACGAATGCGTGAATAGCGTTACCCTTCAGTTCATGGGGCAGTCCGATAGCGGCAGACTCTGCAACTGCTTTATGGCTAACAAGGGCGCTTTCAATTTCTGCCGTTCCGAGACGATAACCGCTGACTTTTATAACATCGTCAATGCGACCGATTATCCAAACGTAACCATCCGAATCAATTCGCGCGGAATCGCCTGTTTTATACCATCCCTGTTTCTCGTAATCTTTCCAGTATACCTCTTTGTATCGTTCGGAGTCACCGTAAATTGTACGCGCCATTCCGGGCCACGGAGCTTTTAGGACCAGCTTACCTTCTTCAC
>CBDUTM010000344.1:0-2659 GCA_965369985.1 uncultured bacterium
CTTAAGTACATTGCTCGAAGAGTAAATATATGCCAATAATTTTCCATCAATTTGTGGAATGGAAACTGTTTTCGTGACATGTGATTTTGTAATAATATCCAAAATTTTCGATTTAAGTTCCGGTAGGCCGGTACCTGTCAGAGCTGAAATCATTATACTTTCAGGATAATTTTTCCGTAAGGCACTCATTCTTTCTTTATATTGGATTTTATCGACCTTATTAAATACTATGATCATCGGCTTATCAGCTATTTCAATTTCATTTAACACTGCCATAACTGCTTCGATCTGTGCTTTAAAATTTGGGTGGCTTGCATCGACAACATGTAGCAATATATCTGCTTCCATAGATTCTGAAAGTGTGCTTTTAAACGATGCAACTAAATCATGCGGAAGCTTCCTGATAAATCCAACTGTGTCGCTTAATAATATCTCGTTTCCATTCTTTAATTTAACTTTTCTGACAGTTGTATCTAATGTTGCAAAGAGCTTGTCCTCAACAAGCGTATCCGCTCCGGAAAGAGCATTCAGTAAAGTTGATTTTCCGGCATTAGTATATCCGATCGTTGCTACCAATTTAAATCCTTTGCGTCCTGATATTCTTACCTTTCGCTGGGATTCGATCCTTTTAAGATCTTTTTCAAGTTTCGCGATTCTCTTCCTCACTGCTCGCCTATCTGTTTCAAGCTGAGTTTCTCCCGGTCCTCTTGCACCTATGGCTCCTTCCTGTCTCTCAAGATGTGTCCATTGACCTGTCAGGCGAGGAAGCAGATAGTTATTCTGCGCCAACTCTACCTGCAGCTTAGCTTCTTTGGTTCTTGCGTGGATCGCGAAGATGTCCAATATCAATCCGGTGCGGTCGATCACCGCGCAATTGAGTTTCTTTTCTAATGCCGATGTTTGAGCCGGCGAAAGTTCGTCGTCAAATATTACCAATTCACAATCGTTTTTCTTTACCATCTCCGAAAGTTCACTGACTTTTCCCTTTCCGATATATGTAGCCGGATTGATGGCATTTAATTGTTGGTGAAGAATTTTGGTTACCTTCGCTCCGGCTGTCAGAGCAAGTTGTTGGAGTTCCTTAAGAGATTCACGCAGTTCTATTTTTCCGGTATTACGTAAACCCACACCTACGAGAATCGCTTTTTCTAATTTATTGCTTTTTCTTATGCCTTCTTCCATCTTACTCTTCCTTTACTTCATAACTTCTTTGAAGCGCCATTTCTGTTACCAACAATATAAACGTTAATATCGCAAAGTAGCGCCATAATTCGATACCTAAACGAGAGTTGTCGATCTCATTTATTATTTTAGAAGGTGAGCTGACTTTTAAATAGTAACCCGAAAAGAGTTTAGCGAACCTCCCTATATTTTCTTCCGACACCATTTCATTTTTATCTATATTAACCGTATGAATTGATTCTTCCTCATCGCCGACTTCTAAAAGGTATGATCCGGGAGTAAACGATTCGCTGAATTTTGCGGCGATCGTATTTCCAATATTGGTTGGCTGAAGTGAAAATACTCTTCCATCAGGTATGATTATTTCGATATTATTTTCAACGGAAGAGTTCGTTATCTCAAATATTAATTCGCTTCCGACTCTCACCGTATCTGAAAAAGATTCTTGACCTGTCATGGAATATTCGATCGACCTTGAAATAAATGGAACCCATAACCCTTTTAAAGGGAAATCGTTCCATGTCAAAAGCGGAGCGGACATCATCATGATGACATGCCCGGCGCCAAATTCGATTTCTTTTAATAAAGGAATATTTCCTCGAAGTCTTATCAGGTCTTTTCCTATATTAGGCTCTTCTAACAGATATATTTTTTTAAATTTTGCCAAGTTTGTCTTCTCATCATTGGAATTAAATATCCCCGAAAAGAGCGGATGATTCCAATCCACGAACTCGACAGATAAATACCCGCCTACTTC
Source organism: uncultured bacterium (assembly GCA_965369985.1). Classification (GTDB taxonomy): domain Bacteria; phylum Fidelibacterota; class SORT01; order SORT01; family SORT01; genus JACZTG01. Next base: position 1,940 of record CBDUTM010000344.1, read on the forward strand.
TTCATTATTTTCTTTAACCGCAGCGATTTTCGGAAGAGCAAGTTCTGCGGCGAAATTGTTATTAAATTCCGGAATGTTAAAATTCCCTCCCGGCAGAATCAGTAATCCTCCTCCCCGACTAAGAAAAGACTTTAATCTTTGTATAAATCTATTATCATTTTTTGGTATGGCGGACAACACAATAACATCGTAATCATCAGTTATCACTCTATCAGTTTCTGAGGCATTTATTTTTTTAACAGGTGATTTTGAACCGAACGATGAATATGATTTAAGAGCAAGAAGAGCAAATTGAAGGTCTTCATCGCTTCCAATCGCTAAGATTCTTATTTTAGGGGGAACGAAAAGATGAAAATATCGCGTGTTGTCAGCGATCAGCGCATCATCATTGATCTCTGCATATCCTTTTAGAAACCCTGAACTTTTAATCGGCACCGTGAATATTACTTTAGAATCGTTGTTTTCACCAACAGCAACTGTGGATTGTCCGACACGCGTTCCTTCTAAGAAAAGATCTATACTCACATTTTCAGAGCTAGGATTATCCGTGTTGATCGATACCTCAATTTGAGCATTTCCACCTTCACGAAGCAGTTTTGTGATAAGATCTATTTTAAATATGGAAGAATTGTATTCATCCGAGGAAGTCTCTACAAAAAAAATATGTACTTCTTCATCAGTTTCAGATTTAATTGCTTAATTAATTAAATCACCGGATTT
>CBDUTM010000345.1:0-2658 GCA_965369985.1 uncultured bacterium
ACTCAGGTTCAGAATGAGCTGGGAAAAGCAGAGATCAAAAACGGGATATGCACAGTCTTTGTCCCGCATACCACCGCCGGAATAACCATTAACGAAGGGGCGGACCCCGATGTCGCCGATGATATGATAATGGAAATAAATAAGATCGTTCCCCTTCAGGATGGATATAAGCATGCAGAAGGTAATTCTGCCGCTCATCTGAAAACTTCGTTTTTCGGATCATCCGTTCAGATTCCGGTGGAAAACGGTCGTCTCAGCCTGGGAACCTGGCAGGCGATATTTATTTGTGAATTTGATGGACCACGAAATCGGAGGGTTGTCGTGCAGGTATTAGGAAAATAAAGAACTAAATAATTCTATTCGACTTTTGTGACTTTCCACCTGTTGGTACCCCTTTCGGATTCAACAGTTACCTCATCCCCCACGCTCATGCCAAGGATCGCCTTGCCCACAGGTGACTTTGTGGATATTTCCATAACATCACTTTTAAACATCGGCATAGATACCACCTCTCCTTCAAGAACCAGACCGGAATCTACATTTTCAATCGCAACCATTGATCCGACAAAGACCTTACCCGCAGGGCGATCTTCCGGGTCATAAACCTCTGAATTAGCAAGCTTATCTTCCAGATCCTGAATTTTCGTCATAAGCATGGAAAGCCTTTCACGGGAAGCATGATACTCTGCGTTTTCACTTAAATCACCCTGCTCTCTGGCGCTTGAAATCGCTTTCTGAACAGAAGTCTTTTCAGGTCCCTTCATATCTTTGAGCTCTGCCATCAACTCATCATACTCTTCTTGTTTAAAGAAATACCTGTCGCTCATAAAATCCTCTTATGCTTTAACCCATCCCAAATTTCGTCCATTTCTTTTAAGGACATCTCCTTTAGATCGCGCCCTGATCTGGTCGCTTCCTTTTCGATACCTCTAAATCTATAATCAAATTTTCTAATGCTTCTGCGAAGGGCGTCCTCCGGATTAATATTCAAATATCTGGAAAGATTTACAAGGCTGAATATCAGGTCTCCGATCTCTTCCTCTTCATTTTCATGGTCCTCAGATTCAGTTGCTTCTTTTAGCTCCGTCAATTCCTCGCTTACTTTTTCCCACACTCCCGCAATATTTTCCCAGTCAAATCCTGTGCTTGCGGCTTTCTCCTGTAACCTGAAAGCCAACTGTAATGCAGGTAACGATTTTGGCGTACCATCAAGCCGCGAATCCCTTCCCTCAGATTGTTTCAGCTCTTCCCAATTATCCTTAATATCTTTTATATCCTTCAGATCCTGGTTATCAAATATGTGAGGATGCCGCCTCCTTAACTTTTCATTGATACTCTTCAGAATTTCATATATATCAAAATTCCCCGCCTCTTCTCCCAATTTAGCGTGAAAAGCCACATGCAGCATCAGATCTCCCAGCTCTTCCTTCAAACTCGCCATATCGCCGGAATCAATGGCTTCCACTGTTTCGTAGGCTTCTTCCACCAAATATTGTCTCAGAGATTCATGCGTCTGGGCTTTATCCCATTCGCATCCGTTTTCAGCCCGTAGCGATTCCATAATTTCTATCAGGTTAGAAAATTCTGTTTTATACTCTTCTTTTTTCGAGCTGCTGATTGTTTCCTTCCTTCCTCAAAATAAATAAAAGGATGGTTTCGCCGATACGCAAAATAAATCTTGTCCGGCTTACATCCTGAGCAAAATATATATATTTAGACTGAAAGTTTCAACATTCAACTCATTATCAGCGGAAGATTCGAGAACTTGATTGTGACTTCATTAAATTATACATTTCGTGATACTATTTTATCCCGGAGATAACATGACTCGAAATATGCAGATTTTATTATTCACATTTTTACCTCTTGCTATCGGTTTCATCGCGCAAGCCAATGCCGGACAAAAAGGCATTTACCATCTGATTTTCGGCGAAGTTTTCTACAATTCAGACGCCTACTCAAATTTACGTGAGCTTTCTGATAATATCGGCGGGAGAGTATCGGGCACTAAATCCGGTTATGCGGCAGAAAAATGGGCTCTTAATAAATTCACTGCCTACGGACTACAAAATCCTCATTTTGAACGATTTGATATGCCCGGATGGGAGCGAGGATCTTTAAAAGTTGAAGTCGGTACACCGGATAAAAAACTCCTTTCAGCTGCAGCATTAGCAAATACTCCTGCAAAGTCAAAGATCACAGAGAATGTAATTGATGTCGGTTTCGGGCATCCGGATGAATTCGAAAAATTTTCCGATGATATAAAAGGAAAGATCGTGCTTGCGGAAGTAGGAACTTTACCCGGCAAGCGTTCGGTGCACAGAACTGAAAAGGTGGAGCTTGCGATGAAATACGGAGCAGCAGGATTCATCCTGATAACTAATGCTCCGGGCAATTTACCACGCACGGGTACGGTTAAGAGGGGCGGTTACGTCAAAATACCGGCGGTTGGTGTCTCTGCCGAAGACGGCACCTGGCTCAAAAGATATTTGATCGACCATCCTGACGTGAAAATAAAAATTGATATGAAAAACAAGACCAAAAAAACTTATGCGAATAATATCGTTGCGGAGATTCGTGGTTCAGAACTGCCTGATGAGATAGTTATGGTTGGCGCTCATCTCGATTCATGGGATTTGGGTCAGGGAACGATTGATA
>CBDUTM010000346.1:0-2652 GCA_965369985.1 uncultured bacterium
TGGGCATACTAAGCCTCCGTTAACGCTTTAGACATTTCCGAGCACTAAAACTCTTTATTAATCTGGAACCGAAAATTTCCTATTTCCCATTATTTAATAATCTTGCCTATAATAAGTAAGTTCATCCTAAAACCTTAACCTGTCCCATAAACGTCAATTATGACACACAATTTCGCAGTGCAAAACTCATGAAATCGAGAGGTTTTGACAATTAGGTTTTAAGACAGTGGTTTTTTGTCTTAAATACCATGGTTTATGATACACATTTTTAATGTTCAAAAACCCATACGATTATGAGATATGTTTAAGGTGTAAGCCAAAAGTTTAAACTAAATCAAATAAGCAAGCGAAAGAGTGGGGCGTGTAAATTTACAAATTAATTCTCGCGCTTATATCGAAAACAGGCTATTGAGTAATAGTAATTAACGTGCTATCGCTATTGAAGGCAGTAAAAACGCCTAACCCGTTGATAATATTCGTTAGCGGTTCATTAAGATCACGAAAGTCCTGATTTCTGGATTCATATAGATCGACATACTCTTGATTAACCCGGTAGACTGTTAATATATGCCTGCCTAAATGCATTATCATAGGCAGACGAATTGAATAAGTATCATAGAATAATCTGAATTTTTTACCGAAATTATTAAGCGGCGGCAATAAGTAAATAACCGAATCTATTTTCTTAATTACGGTCACTTCCGATAATTGAGAGATATTTAGTGCAATCTAAAGGCTAAAATAGTAATATATAGGGCAGATTACAGATTCTGCGGCGGCCGAACTCAAAATTTTATTGATAGAAAGCAGATATTGAAAAATGAGAAAAAGCGAGCAGTTCAAAAGAATATCAGATCTTTTAAATGAAGGCAAATCATTTGCTGTGGGTACCATTATAGATGTAAAGGGCTCTGCTCCACAAAAACCGGGTACTAAGATAATAATTTTTTCTGATTCAACCATCGAATTCACTATCGGAGGCGGTCCGTTTGAAGCTCAAGTCATTCGCGATTCTGTCGAAATTATGAATAACGGCAGCGGGAGCGAGATAAAGAAATATGAGTTGACTGAAGACTCGCTCGGTATGTTCTGTCAGGGTACTGCGAAAGTACTGATAGAGTGTTTTCATCCTGAGGCAAACCTTATAGTATTTGGAGCGGGGCATGTAGGTTATGCATTTGTCAACCTTGCCTCACAGCTGGGCGTCTTCAATATCACAGTAGCAGACGATCGACCTGAATTCGCCGACGCTGACCGTTTTAAGGACGGCATAAATGTTGTTTTAACGGACAGAGACTACAAAGATAAATTACCGGAAGTGGACGCTAACTCCATGGTGGTCATAATAACCCGATGTCATCCGACAGACAAAGGTCTGGTGAAACGATATGCAACCTCAGATGCGGCATATGTTGGAATGATAGGAAGCAAATCTAAACGGAAGATTTTATTCAAAGAGCTCGAAAAGGAAGGAGTACCTAAAAAAGCGCTCGATAAGGTCCATTCTCCTATAGGTATTCAACTTGGAGGCAAAGAACCTACCGAGATCGCTGTTAGTATTCTTGCAGAGATCGTAAAAGTGAAAAATGAGGTATTCGGATAACTGGCGGAGAGCCGCTAATCAGGCGCGATCTTCCTCTTCTTATCAATAAGATCAACAAGCCTGATTTCGTCCAGACGAAGAAGATGGTGTTGCTGAAGTAAGAAGAGTTTCATTTTTTCTTTATATTGTAAAATATTTTGAGATAACTAATCTATATAGCCCATTAAATGCGGAACGCGAATTGATAGGTGGGTAAACCTCCTATTTGAGGTAATATACATGGCACAAGTCGCTAAAAACCCTTGATTAGTAACAGTAGTGACGTTCTTCTAAGCCATAAGTTAGGTGTTCGCTCCGCAGTTCGCGGGATTTAGTTCGGCGATGTGTAATTTTTTGGTAGTGGGTCAATTTGAAATTACTCATGAATTGAAGGAAGTATAAGCCATTTTTTCTCCTTCCCCGCCAATACCCAAATATCACCGGAGCGAGTATCGATTACCGAAATCGTGATATCTACTTCCCGAAGTTCGTAGCGTCCATTTCCTGACCACCTAAATAGGATTACAAGTAGTCCAGCTAAGAGTATCACAATTATATATTCGAATTTTTTACTCATGGTATTAACCTCCATTTGAGAGATAATTAGATGAAGCCTATTCTACTTTAGAAGGACAATTTTAGTAAGCCAGTTCTCTTTCGAGTAAATCCTCCATATTCCATAATCTATTAGTTATTCCAGCTTCCATTGCGGGTGTGCATTGTATAGTCTGATGTATCCTACAGAAATTATAATTAGCAAAATGCAGGGCACACGCAGCTTTTAGATTTATTAGTTTCTTGCTGAAAGCATTTGTAAGCCTTGTAAATCTCCGCATCTGCATTCTCATTGTAAGATTCTGTCGCTCTACATAAGACGTCGATATACCCTTTAAGCGGGGCTTTCCGGTCATAATCAGATGGAAGACACCGCTTATTGCTGGTGGAGAGTATCTACGCTCGCCGTTCGTAATAAAGTGCTTATGAACCTGTGCATAATCAACATTGCCCCTAAATGCTTTATGAACTGCACGGATATAGGGCTGAAATGCATCGGTGGTTATCTGAACGTG
>CBDUTM010000347.1:0-2647 GCA_965369985.1 uncultured bacterium
AATAGGTAGAAATTGTTCCATGAGGAAAATCTTTCTCGGGAGGTAGGTTATAAAGTTATTATCGTTCATAGTATTGCAAGTCTTACTCTTTCAAGGTTGTTTTACGGGAGCACGTAATCCACATAACAATGCTTATTATGATGGATTTCACGAGTCAACAGCTGTCGAGAGAGAGAGTATAGTGGAACAGGAATTGGATTATAACGAGACTGTACCGCAGAATAATTATTATTACGATCCAGACTATATGAATCGCGACAATACGTACGGATATAATAATGCCTGGTATTGGCGCACGATGTACAGACCGTATAACCACAGATATGACAGTCACTATAGTTTTTATTTCGGTTATAATACGGGACCGGCACGTTATAGTGGGTATAATAATTATTGTTTTTTCGATCCATATTTTGATTACTCATATAACTCATATTATTATGATGATTATTATTACCGGTCCTATTCAAGTTATCCACGTTATTATCATGATTCTCATTCAAACTTTTCCTATAATCGATTTCGATCGGACTCAGGAACCGGATCTTCTCAAAATTCTAACGCTGTAAGAAAATTCAACCGACTAAGACGTACTGGTTCAATATCCACAGTGAACGGTTCCAATCCTGCTCCATATTATACCCCGTTGATCAAAGATGTAAAAACAAGCAGAAATAATAAAAGAGTAGCTGTTAAAAAATCAAAGAGCAGAGGCACCTCAGAGATAAAAAGCAGATCAAGCTCAAAGAAGAGCACTAAAGTTAAAAGCGGGAGCAAAAAAAGCACAAAGGTTAAATCGAGTTCTCATCGGAGTAGGTCAGGTAAAAGCAGCTCTAAAAGAAGTAGCTCAGGTTCAAAAAGCAAATCAAATGATGACAACAAATCTTCCAAAAGAGATAGCAAGCGGAAATAATTCACCTGTGTTAATCGGGGATTATTGGATAATACAATGAAAAAAATAATACTGATAGGGATCTTAATGTGCCTGGAAATAAATTTGCTGTCGGCGCAAGATCTGACTGATGCTTTACGCCCATTCAGAGGAGTAAGCGGTTTAGGCGCAAGGGCTATTGCCTTAGGCGGAGCATATACTTCTATCAGTAACGATTTTACCGCTACATTTTGGAATCCTGCCGGGCTGACTCAGATCCAAAAAAGTTCGGTTTACACTTCAATCGGACACCTTGCTCATAGCGCTGATATTTCGTTCGGAAGTGATCAGGCTTCACCCTTGACGGAAAGCTATACACGTCTTGATGGTATAGGTTTGGTATATAAAAGTCCTTTTAGCAGGAAAAATATTGTTTGGGCTATTGGTAGAAACACCTTATTCGGGTTTGACAGCAGATTATCTGTTCCCACAGGAGTAGTGGGTGAAAATCTAAGTATCATTGAAACCGGCGAGATTCATGCGTGGACAGGTTCTGTTGCGGCCGATATTTCCCCTCGAACATCATTTGGTGTATCGGTCAACTGGCTTAGGGGATCGGATGATTATGATTTCAGAGAAAATAGCGGAGAATCAAGCATATCAGAAAACTTTACCCCTTCGTATAATGGGTTTTCAATGATCTTGGGTGGGATGTACAGAGGTGAATATGCGAACTTCGGTATAAGCATAACAGCGCCGACTATTTTTAATGTGGATGATTCCTGGAATATCATTGATTCATTTGCCGATTCTTCCATTAATTTTTTCGGTTCCAACGAATACAGACTCGTTATGCCATTTAAATTTAATGCGGGAATATCTTCATATATCGGCAATACTCTCCTGACGGCAGATTTTCATTTAACAGATTACAGCCAGATAGAATTCAGCTCGGATATTCTTGATGAAGGCGTGTCGCTTGACAGCCAGATAAACAGGGACATATCTGAAGAGCTCAGAACTACCGTGGGCTACTCTTTGGGAGTGGAATATCTTCTGCCTACAACAGACTTAAAGCTGCGGTTGGGACTGGCTAAAGACCCGAGCCCGTACACAGATGATGCCGGCGGCGACAGGCTCCTCCTGTCTACAGGCTTGAGTGTGTTGTTAGACAAGCAGGTAAAAGTTGATTTTACATTCGTCAGAACAAGTTGGGAAACAAACTTCAGTAGCGAATTTTTTCCTCAAACGATAAAAGAAGACGCATCCGACAATCGGTTCCTTCTGTCGCTTTCCTATAGATACTAATAGATACAAAATAGATATAAAAATACTTTTAGAATTTTCTTGACTTAATTCACTTGGGCGATTAAAATAGTACCCCAAGTAAAAATTATTTATATCAAATAAATGAGGAGAGTGGATATGAAGGTAATTTATACAATTGCCAGGACATCACTGGCTCTATCCGTTATTGTACTATTTACAGTAACGGCATTCGCGCAGGATAAGTTACTTCTGAGCGAATTAGTTGTAACTCCCACAGCGGGAGAGATGATCGAAATTTATAATCCCGGTGGCTCAACAGTAACTCTGACGAATTATTATATATCAGACGCTACATTTGCAGGCGGTCCAACATACTATTATCAAATAGTTCTTGAAGGGGCTGGTATTATGGGCGGCGGTGGAAGTTTTGGCGATTTCAGCGCTCAATTCCCCGTCGGCGCGACGATAGCTGCCGGTGAATATCAGACTATTTCATTAGCAGGTAGT
>CBDUTM010000348.1:0-2646 GCA_965369985.1 uncultured bacterium
GAAATCAGGTGAGATTGATGCTTTCGTAAGTGTAGGCAATACGGGAGCGGTATATGCCTCATCGCTTATGACTCTCGGAAGAATTAAAGGGGTTCGCAGACCGACCATCGGCACTATTATGCCGGCTGAAAAAAAAGAAACCGCTATCTTTGACATCGGCGCTAATCCTAATTGCCGCCCTCTTGACCTTCTCCAATTCGCTATTATGGGAAGCATTTATGTTGAGCATATCTTCGGATGGAAAGATCCAAAAGTAGGATTGCTGAATATCGGTGAAGAAAAATCCAAAGGTAACGATCTTTCACTTGAGTCGTATGATCTTTTTAAAAACAATCTTCCAAATTTTTATGGAAATGTTGAAGGTGGGGATATTCTAAGGGGAAAGGTAGATGTGGTTGTTTGCGACGGATTTGTTGGGAACATTATTCTTAAATTCGGAGAGTCCTTCTATCAATTGCTCAAATTAAAAGTTGAACAAAATCTAAAAAACAAACCGCTTGCCAAGCTCGGAGCGCTTATGATGATGCCTGCGCTGAAGGGCTTAAGAAAAGATATTGATTATCAGGAATACGGCGGCGTGCCCCTGCTCGGAGCGAATGGCGTATCAATTATAGGACATGGTCATTCATCCCGAGTAGCCATTAAGAATGCCGTGCGAGTTGCCCGAAAAACCGTGAAGGAAAAAATTAACGAACATATTGCTCAAGAGATCGAAGAATTGAACATCACACAAGCAGAAATAAAAACGGAGAAAGTTTAAATGAGTTATCAATCCCAAGTTTCTACGATGGCTAAAATCACCGGAGTTGGTCATTATTTACCTGAAGGGATATTAACAAATAAAGACCTGGAAAAACTGGTTGATACCAACGATGAGTGGATAGTATCCCGCACCGGAATATCCGAAAGACGAATTGCCGCTGAAGGGGAATTCACTTCACATATGTCGGTGAAGGCATTAAAAGAATTATTGGAGACTACTGATACGGACCCTGATGAAATTGATGTCATCATAATCGGTACTGTTACTCCCGACAGGCTGTTTCCGGCTACTGCTTGTTTAGTTCAAGAAGAGATCGGAGCTAAAAACTGCTGGGGGTTCGACCTTTCCGCTGCTTGTTCCGGATTCGTATTCGGGCTGAACACTGCAAGTCGATTAGTGGAATCAGGCGCTTATAAAAAAGTGGTGGTAATTGGCGCTGACAAAATGAGTAGTATAATGAACTATAAAGATCGAAATTCATGCATCTTGTTTGGAGACGGTGCCGGTGCTGTCCTTGTGGAGCCATCTGAAGAAGAAGGCATCGGCATTATTGATTCTATCAGCACAATTGACGGATCAGGCGCGCCCAATTTATTTATGTCCGCAGGAGGAAGCGAACGGCCTGCTACACATGAGACAGTTGAAAACGGTGAACATTATCTTTATCAGGATGGTAAAAAAGTTTATATTCATGCAGTCAAGGGAATGGCTGAAATTTCCGAAGAAATAATGAATAGAAATGGAGTGAACGGAGATGATTTAGATGTATTTATTCCCCATCAAGCTAACAAGCGGATCATTGATTCTACCGCAAAACGATTAAATATTGATGATTCAAAAGTCGTGATCAACATAAATAAGCTCGGCAATACTACGGCAGGCACTATACCCTTAGGAATTTACGATGCTGTTCAAGACGGCAGATTGAAAAAAGGTTCTCTGACCGTGCTGACAGCATTCGGAGCCGGATATACCGCCGGAAGCACCCTTTTACGGTGGGCATATTAAATTTGCATTTTCCACCCGGAAACACAGCATTCATTTTCCCCGGCCAGGCTTCGCAATATGTTGGAATGGGGAGCGATCTGTATACTGAGTTCGAATCTGTAAGATCTATTTACTCGGACGCTTCTGAAGTTTTGGGATTTGATCTTTCAGCTGTTTCATTTAACGGACCGATCGAAAAATTGACCCGAACATCAGTGACACAACCGGCTATCTTTGTTCACAGCTTCGCCCTGACGAATTTATTGGCAGAAAGAGGAATAAAGCCATCCTACGCAGCGGGTCATAGTCTTGGAGAATTTTCTGCATATGCGGCAGCCGATGCTATCGATTTCAGTGATGTTTTACGAATCGTTAAAGTACGCGCTGAAGCGATGCAAAAAGCCTGTGAAACAGATCCGGGTACGATGGCTGCAATAATCGGGATGGAATTTGAGCCTCTTGAAAAAATATGTAGTGAGGTCAGCAAAAACGGCGTAGTGAATATCGCAAATCTAAATTCTCCGGGGCAATTGGTCATCTCGGGTGATGTTGAATCTGTTCATAGAGCGATGGAACTCGCTAAAGAAGAAGGCGCGAAGATAGTAAAGGAGCTAAACGTCAGCGGAGCCTTTCATTCTCCTCTAATGGAATCAGCAGTGGAAGAGATTTCAGATGTACTGAAGTCTATCACGATCTCTCCCCCCTCTTTTCCTGTTTATACAAACGTATCCGCATCTGCGCTTATAGACCCCGAAGAGATCAGAGAGTCTTTGTTAAAACAAATTACAAGCCCGGTGCAATGGTATCCCTCAGTGCAAAATATGGTGAACGACGGCGCGACGGATTTTGTTGAGATCGGACCCGGAAAGGTATTGCAGGGTCTGATGAAAAGGATA
>CBDUTM010000349.1:0-2642 GCA_965369985.1 uncultured bacterium
GCCAAATTGCTTTGTTGATTCTTTCTTCTGCATCAATAAGAGTTTCCTGTGCAGTCTGCCATACTTTTACTGTCATAATTGCTTTCATTCTTTACTCCTTAAAAATTGAGATATAAGCCGTTCGGGAATCGAACCCGTGAACCTTTCGGCTTTCCCCTCCCTCTTACCGGCTTTAGCTTTTCAGCTTTGTGCTACCGTCCAGCGGTTTTCTTCCCGCTGTTCCCTGTACCCCTTCTCTTTACCTTACTATTTAAATATAGCGCATATGCGATAGTTTGTCAAGTTTTATTTTAAAAAATTACACGCTTTTTATGGTGGTGTATTCTGCGCACATGCGCTATATATGGTGTATATTATTTAGCCTGTTTAATCATAGATTCCCAGTATTTAGGCCATATGAGAGATTTCAGACCCAGAATAGCGATACAATGATATTCCGCTATCATCTCAATTGCAGCAAGAGAATAGCCTGCGGTATCGAAGGCATGATTTGGTCTGCCCTGAACCGATCGCCATTCGAAACCCTTGAATTGATTTGTTCTTTTGTCTCGTTTTTCAGCTAAATATTCCGCGGTAAACATTTGGAAATAATCATCACGCAGGTTCTCCGGGAAATTCATATAAAATTCCGGCTGTAATTCTCCGGTTGTCCATTCTGATTTGAGGGATCGGTTGACAACTCTTTTCAATGCTGTTGTATTAAGAGTATAGGCGTTTTCCAAGCCGGTCCTTTCCCGGGTTTCTTTTGACATCTGCCGATAATTCAGGCCGCCTGGTAAATACTGCTCTCCCTTGATTGCATAAACGCCGCTTAAATATTGTTTGCAGAAAGCATAGACGGTATCGGTTGCCCAACCTGAGTCAACAACGGTTATTGATATTTTATATTGTTTTTTATCGTCTGCCGTCCAGATCTCCTGTTCAATAACTTTTTCAAGTTCTTTCCAGCATTCATCTGTTATCACGTTTACGTTATTTTTTGCCGGAATGGATCTGAAATCGAGAGTGTAGGATCGTCCGCCGTTGCACCATGCTTTGATATCGACAAGCAATTCGTTTGATGCTTTTTGAACATCGACCGCGCAAGTTAACAGCAATATATTTGATCCCGTTTCATTTATTGCCATTTTATTATTTATATGATTTCGAGCATATTGCCGACGATGTGAAATTACCCGATCATAGCTTACCGATTCGCCGCGCTCTTCATAACTCAATCCTCTTTTAGTATTTCGGAAGGATCTATATTTCGGTTCATTTTTGACTTTTCCTTTTTCTACATCCCATGCTTTAAGCCAGTCATAAGTCATATTCACCCATGAGTACATGCCGTAAGGAGAATAGACAGCATCAAGCCAATATGATGTTAATCCCTGTTCTTGAGTTTTTGCGGTCGGTATCCAGATTCCATTTTCAAGGAAATCATTTTTTTCTTTTTCCCATATTTCATCGCCGCAGAGTTGACATCGATATCGGACCGATTTTGGAATAAGAATCTGTTTATCTCCCTGGACCTCGAATATGATTCCGGCAGGTTTTCCATCATGGCCTTTTGCAATATGCCATTGCATAACAATAATTCCGCCGCAGCGTTGACAGGGAACATTCCAATGTCGTTTATCTCCGATTTCATATAATGGCTCAATCTTGCTTAATTGCATAACGCCTGGGGTAGAAAGATAAAGGATCTTTCTTTTAGCAGCAAAAGCATTTGATCTGTTTTCGGCCAAAGATACCGGATCCCCTTCTTTTCCTACCTGATCTGGGAATCCGTCAAGTTCATCCATGAGGATTGTTTTATAAGACATCGCCCGGAGTGCTGCAGCTGCCTGCGCTCCGATCGCATGAAGGAAACCGCCCGGGAACTCTTTCTCTGTAGCTGTATCTCCGGTTGCCCGATTTCCTCCGCGTTTATTCTGTGCAAAGATTTTATCCCGGAGTCCGCAGGAATCAATCATCTGTTCGACTTTTATTTTCATCCCCTTCTTCACAAGTTCTTTATCTGCAGAAATATATAAAATCGAAGTAGGAGCACATCCGATAAAATAAGCTATAGCAGCTTCAAGGATCCCGACCGTTGCACCTATTTGTGCCGGCTTCATGAATATTATTTTTCGCATGGAAGACATGGGGGAAAGATGATTCACGATTTCCTCTAAATAAGGCGTATAGGAATAATCATAATAGCCTGGTTTCGGTGAAAGTTCCGGAGGAAGATATCTGACTGATTCGATATATTCTGAGGGTTCTGCATAAAATCTTGTATGAGTGACATTCATTATGTTTGAGCGTAGGAATTTGATTTCGTCAATTGTCGGCATAGAAAAACCCTCTTAAAGCATTATACATAGAATTTCGATTACAATAATGATTATCGACATTTTCAAATATCTGTTTCCATTTCGCGGTAGGATATTTTTCCATATATTCTAAAACTCTTTTATAACAATCTTGCGCAGGTCCTTCTCCTTTTAGCATCGGTTTACCGCCTGTCATTTCCGGATCTCTAACATCACACCATGCAAGAATATTTTTCTTATAATGTGATAATGGTTTTATTTTGAAAGATGCATCAAGAAGTATTTCAGCTTTTCCATCTTTAACGCGAATTATACCTAAACCTGATTTAATACATTTATCAA
>CBDUTM010000350.1:0-2640 GCA_965369985.1 uncultured bacterium
GGTCAGATCGCCGGTTTTCTTGCAGAACCTATTCAGGGTGTTGGCGGATTTATTACTCCGCCAAAAGAATATTTTAAGGTTGCAGTGGATATAATCCGTAAGTACGGAGGGATCTTCATCTGTGATGAAGTCCAGACCGGATTCGGCAGAACAGGCACTAAGATGTTCGGTATCGAACATTACGATGTTGAGCCGGAAATAATGACAATGGCAAAAGGAATCGCGAACGGTATGCCTCTCGGAGCGACGATCGCCACTGAAGAGGTAGCAGATTCGCTGAAGAAACTTACGATCTCCACTTTTGGGGGAAATCCAATTTCCTCGGCAGCAGCTAACGCTACTATTGATATTATCATCAAGGATGATCTACCGGCAAAATCCGAGTCGATGGGACAAATATTGCGGGATGGGCTTGAGGAATTAAAGTTGAAATACCCCAAAATCGTAGGAGATGTTCGCGGTATGGGTCTGATGCAGGCGATGGAGTTTGTGGAAGACGAACCGGCAGGAGACAGAACTCCTAATACCCAAGCTACTGCAACACTATTTGAAGAGACGAAGAAAAGAGGCTTGCTCATAGGAAAAGGGGGGCTTCACGGAAATATAACCCGGATTTCTCCGCCGATGACAGTTTCAGAATCGCAGGTTAAAGACGCACTAAAAATCATCGATGAATCGCTTTCGGTGATTCAATAAGATATTAGCTGATTATCCCTCGTTCTTCATCGGACGCAGGGATCAGGTTATCAAAAGTTAACCCAATTATGGCAGCAACCGCCATTCCGGTGGAAAGAACCGAATTCACGATATCTGCAAGCGAGTTTGGAAGTAATTCCGCGATCGCTTCAGAACCGGGAGGATATCCAAATGCAGCTACACCTTCTATGTAGGCAGGTACTGAAAGCCCCATAAACAATGACAACCCGGCTATCATAAGGTTCCGGTCGCTGGAAAGATCAGCCCGTGCAAGCTGCTGAATACCCACCGCCGAGATCAATCCGAATAACGCAGTGTAAAGTCCGCCGACTATCGGTTCGGGTATTGTTGATACGAGTGCTCCGAATTTACTGAAAAATCCGAGCAAAAGTAAAAAGATAGCTCCGAGAAAAACTACATGTCTCGATGCTACCTTAGTTATCCCCACAAGACCGATATTTTCCGAATATGAAGTGCTGGCAAAACCTCCGAGAATTCCGGTCGCCAGACAGCCCAATCCTTCAGATCGAATTCCTTTGTTCAACATTTCTTCGGTAGGGTCACCGGCGCCGGACATATATGCCGCAGCGTGATAATCACCGAATGATTCAATCATACTTGCCATGTAGCCGGCGAGGACAGCGAAGAAAAAACCTACATGGAATTTCGGTAATCCCCACGGAAATATTATACTGTTAAGCGGCTTGAACCACGTTGAACTGTTGACAACCGCAAAATTGATGTGGGCGGGGTGTTCAGGACCGAATACACCTAAAAATGTGAAAATAACACATACAAAATATGCGAGAAGTATTGCGCTTAATATTGGAAAGAGCCGAAAAAATTTATTGTTCTTTGAAAACAGCTGACTGAACAATACGATGCCGAGAATTACTATTCCGGAAACCGGCCAATAAGTTCCTGCCTTCGGAGCTCCGACCTTAAACAGAGAAAGTCCGATGAGCATTATGACAGGACCGATCACAACGGGACTGATTATTTTTCTGAGTTTCCCTATAAGTTTGAAATGTCCGATCGCAATCTCAAAAAACGAGCCGAGAATTATAGCTCCCGCTATGTATTGCATGCTAAGTGTTCCCGTTTTCGCAAAAGCGATTATCGCGAAGAAAGGAGCAAGAAAACTGAACGATACTCCCTGTACTATCGGTAGTCTGCTACCAATAGTGACCTGAAGAATTGTCGCTACTCCCGAGCAAAGCATTACCGAGCTAACGAGAATGGCAATTTCTCCTGGCGTCATATTCATAACCGGACCGAGCAGAAGCGGTACACTCACTGTTGACCCGAACATCGTGAGAACATGCTGTAATGCAAGGACGATCCGTTTACCCATAGGAGGTTTGTCGTCAATAGAATAGATCATGCCCATAGGGGAAGCACTCATATTAACTCCACTTAGTTACAATTCAGTTATTGATACTGTTTTGATGCGCAGTCAGGGCAAGCCCTAACCCGCACAACTTCATATTACATCCGTAATGGCTTCTCGTCTGACAAATTGTCCGTCGCCGACTTTACCCTTAAATTCACCATTATCGACTATCAATCGTCCAGCTGAAAATACAATATCGGGCATTCCCTTAACTTCCATTCCTTCAAAAATATTATAATCAATATTCATATGATGAGTTTCAGCACTTATTGTATGCTGTTTATCCGGGTCCCAAATGACAAGATCAGCGTCACTTCCGTCGGCAATAATTCCTTTTCGTGGATACATACCGAATGTCTTTGCCGGATTAGTAGATGTAATTTCCACCCACCGTTCAAGGGAAAATTTACCGCCGCCGACCCCGTGATGATGCATGACCATCATCCTATCCTCAATACCGGGCATTCCGTTGGGAATTTTCGAAAAATCTCCTCTTCCCAGTTCTTTTTGCCCATCTCTTCAAATCTTCTTCTGCTGCAGGATCATCGGCT
>CBDUTM010000351.1:0-2640 GCA_965369985.1 uncultured bacterium
GAGAAAATGGGAGAAGATTTCGATCTAAAATCATTTCATGAAAGTCTCCTCTCTCACGGCTCTCCTCCCGTGATGTATCTGACTGAATTACTCCTGAGCGACGGTGATTGATGATAAGTCCGGCTGATGTTAAAACCTTGCTCAAACCTATTCAGGCACAATTCAAAGCTGTAGCAAATCCATCGTACAGAGAGTCTATATTAAAAGCATCAGGCAAAGAAGATCGGATTATAGGAGTCAGGGTACCGGAAATTAAATCGATCGCAGGGGATTATTTCAAAGAATATGGCAAAAAACTATCTATAGGTGACTTGCTCTCCATTGCTGACGAATGTTTCAAAACCGAGGGTCGTGAAGAACAACTCTTCGCCGTATTTATTATTTCGAGGCGGGTTCATAAAATGGACAGACAGACTTGGAGATTAGTTGATAATTGGGTCGATTATATTTCCAACTGGGAAACATGCGATCATCTTGCTACTCAATTTGCAGGGAAATTACTCCTCGCTAATATCGATCTCGTAACGGATTTGAAAAAATGGGCAAAACAGACTAATATCTGGAGACGAAGATTTGCTGCCTCAGCAACAATTCCTCTGAATCACGGCAGTCATTCAAATCCGGGTGCTACTTTTGAAGTTTTACGTCCCCTTATTTCAGACAATGATGATATGGTCAGGAAAGCCGTCGCTTGGTCAATTCGTGAAGCATATAAGGCTGACAACGAGTCTACTTTTAAATTTTTACTTGGCGTGAAGGATGAAGCTGTTCCTTATGTACTTAAACATGGGAGCGAAAAATTCAGTAAGGCTCATAAAAAAGAATTGGGTATTTAATGAGGAAATATCGCATCTCCGACTTTGATACGCTCTTAGAAATAGGAGACGTTCTTTCAGCGGTAGCCGACAGCAGCAAATCTCTCGGATTACAGCCGGCAATATCAAGTTCAGTAAAATATCCGATCGGTGGACTTATCTGGCTTTTGAGGAAAAATAAACAAAAAGGACATCTTGAAGTCATATATGATCCCGGCGCAAAAGAACTTTCGATAGTTCCCGTATCAGATAATTATACCAAATGGGCCGGTGCGCATGCGAAGCTTATAGCCGAATATCTTTCGGACCGATTGGGAGGAACATTATCGGGATGAAACTAAAATACAATTATCTAAATGATTTGAAAATTAGAGGAGAATCACTTTTATGATCTACTTCTGGGTATCACTTATTTACCTGTTGATTTTAATTGTAGTAGGCGCTATTCGTAGCGGAAATGTTAATGACCAAGCAGATTTTATGGTCGCCGGAAGAAAATTGGGTCCTCTTGTACTCGTGGGAACCCTTCTCGCGACATGGGTCGGAACAGGAAGTATATTCGGCAACGCTGAACGGACTTACGAAATTGGTATTATAGCGCTGATACTTCCGCTTGGAGGAATCGCAGGAATAATAGTTCTGTATTATCTTGCCGGAAGAGTCAGAAAATTTAAACAATTTACAGTTCAGGATATACTTGAAACCAGATATAATAAATGGGCTCGAATATTCGGCACTATCACAGTCGTCACTGCATATACGACGATCGTATCATATCAGTATAGAGCGGGTGGAGCAGTGATAAATATAATAAATCCGAATATCGATGCATCTACGGGAGTGATCATATCTGCCGTCTTTGTGATTATTTACACGGCTCTAGCCGGAATGTATTCTGTTGCATACACCGATCTCGTCAATGGTATCCTCATCATTGTAGGGATATTTCTTGCCGTTCCTTTTTTGGCATCGGAAGTTGGCGGCATCGAAGGTATGAGGCAAGCTCTACCGGCAGATCATTTTCAATTTTTTGGAATTCTTAACGGTTGGGAATTTATGGGTATTTTGCTTCCACCCTTTCTCCTGATGCTTGGGGACGCAAATATGTATCAGCGATTTTTCTCGGCAAAGGATGAAAAAACCGCCAAACAGGCTGTACTTTATATGCTTGTGGGAGTAGCTGTAGTGGAAACTATGATAATTCTCGCTGCATGGTACGCAAGCGGATTAAACTGGGGATTAGAAAATCACGGAAGAATTATTGTCTATGCCGCTTTCAATAATCTCCCTGTTATTCTCGGCAGCATAATAATTGCGACTGTTATTGCCATAATTGTCTCAACTGCAGATTCATTCCTTCTCGTTCCGGCTACAAGTATTGTGAGAGATATTTATCAACGTTTCATAGAACCTGATGCCTCTTCAAAGAAGATCATCCTTCTTTCAAGAATTGTAATTGTGGTTTTGGGGATTGTCGCCTATCTGCTCTCAACATTGGATGATAAGTTTCTTGCAGTAGCTTTTTATGCTTATACGATCTATGGGGCAGGTATTACACCGGCGTTGCTTGCCGCATTTTTCTGGAAAAGAGCATCCACTGCCGGTGGCATCTCTTCTATTTTAGTGGGTACTTTTGTCACAATAGTTTGGAAGAATATGGATCTGAACACTATAGTTCCATCGGCAATGGGAATCGACGGAGTGGAGATTGATGCCGTGATCCCGGCAATTACCTTATCGGTTTTAACTTTGGTTATTGTGAGTTTATTAACAGACCCACCCCGAGAGGAACAGTGGAAACCGTTCTCTGCCGAATAGATTCAGC
>CBDUTM010000352.1:0-2624 GCA_965369985.1 uncultured bacterium
TCCGGTTAAAACAATTACTTCTACTTTCTCATCGAAACGGGCTGATATAATATGCTTATCAAGCTCAACCATCATCTCGTGAGTATATGTGTTTGCAGGCGGATCGGCCAACTCCAGTACGGCTATTCCTTTTTCCACCTGATAATTTACCAGAGCATCTGCCATGATTCATTCCTCTATGTTATTTTCATTTTCATGATTTTTGAACCGGCGACGGTACTCAGTTTCAGAGCAGAATCAATGTAAGAATGCTCCTCGAAATCAGCAAGCGTAAATAGATTTTCTAATTAGGACTATATATTCGAATCGGAAACTACATATTTCTCGTATATTCAATTCTCCAACTCAACTTCCATGTTTCACCATTATCTCTAGAAGATTCCCAATCCCAGGTGAAGCTATCCCCTGTGATATTATAGAATACCATTCGGGTAGAAAAGTAATTTCCGTTTCGGACTAAATCTCTTCGAAATATATTTTTATCATCTTCGAAAATTCCGTAAAACGGCAGATAACCACCTGAATTATCCACCCATGTCTGATTCCATCTCTTTTGTTGCTTATTGTATGTAGAATAGCTTTTGCCGCTAAATGCCTCGCCTTCAAAATTTTCTTCAATGACACATCCGTCTAAAATTTTATTGATTGTGTTCTGAACCTTTCCAATGCTCCAGCCACTCTCCTGACTCGTATCCGGCACCATCGAACGACCATTCCAGTTCCCTACCCAAAAATCCATTTGAATATACGCAGGATCACTGCACGGTCCATCAGGTATTGCCATTGTGGTAGTAGATAAGTTTGGTTTTGTTTCCGGTTTGTGATTATTCATAGCGTCGCCTCCGCCTGAACAACCATATATTAATCCTGTAAACAAAAAAATTGATACTAATAATTTATGATTCATGAAAACTCCCATTATTGTCTTTAAATAATACGTTGATTTTCCCAAATTGTTATAAAACTAATTCCATTTCAATATTTCCACGCTCGTAATTAGGGTCTTGTCCAAGCCTCGTGGTTTCAAATCCATATTTTTCATAAAGTCTTATCGCCGCTTCCAAAATCGTGTTAGATACGATAACAATTTTAGTTGCTCCCTTTACTTTGGCGCCGTCTATAGCAGCTTCCATGAGTAGATTACCGTATCCCTTTCCGCGAGCATCTTTTTCTACAGCCATTTTCGCGATTTCGTAAACTCCTTCATCAGAGTATACGAGAGCGCATACGCCCATTACTCTTCCTTCCTCAATAACTGAATAAATTTCACCGCCAGTGTCTATTATATTTTCTCGAGGATGATTGAGATGTTTTTTGTCTTGATCTTCCACCTCAAAATATTTTTCTATCCACTCTAAATTAAGTCTTTTGAAATCTCCGGCGTATATGTCTTCAAATGGCACTACCTGCACATTATTAAATTTATTCATTCTCTTTGAATGTTTCGCTTCACTTATAATA
This sequence comes from uncultured bacterium, assembly GCA_965369985.1. Taxonomy (GTDB): domain Bacteria; phylum Fidelibacterota; class SORT01; order SORT01; family SORT01; genus JACZTG01. The sequence goes on from CBDUTM010000352.1 coordinate 1,462, forward strand.
GTATTCGGACACTTAAAAATATTGGATTCATCGCTTATATGCAAATTATTCCGAATATTATCTCAGTTCCTTGCTCGAAAATCGGTAGACACTGAATATGAATTCGCTTATCTTTTTAGCATGAAATCTTATAGCTACAATACTATGGTAAGGGCAATGCAAGAATGTGACTCTTCTTATGACGGTTCATTTTATGTGGGAGTTATCAGTACAGGAATTTATTGTGTTCCATCCTGCAAAGCGAAATTACCCAAAATAGAGAATGTCAGGTTTTTTGATTCACGCGAAGAAGCAATAGCTTATGGTCTAAGAGGATGTAAAAGATGTAAATCAGAAAAATTTCCTGATGTACTCCCATCATGGCTTAGTTCTGTGGTTCGCTTTATGAAAGACAACCGTGACGAAAAACTTAATGAAACCAGGTTAATTCAATTAACCGGGGCAGATATCTCTACTGTTCGCCGTTATTTCAAAGATCATGTCGGAATGACACCCTTGGCGTTTCATAGAAAACTCCGTTTGGACTATGCCCGCGAGCTTCTACAATCAGGTCAAGACCAGTTTTCAGCGGCGTTAGAGATCGGATATGAATCGTCCAGCGGATTTAGAGATGCTTTTCTAAAAGAATTCGGCGTAATACCTTCAAAAAATAATGCAATTGGATAATATATATTATACAAATCTTAAGAGTCCACTTGGAGACATGATCGCCGGTGCATCAGATAACGGACTTTGCTTTTTAGAGTGGCGTGACAGAGGAGGTGTAGAACGCATCCTGACTCGAGTTGAAAAACGTTACAAAAAACATTTAGTTCCGGGCACTAATAATTATCTAAACGTTTTAGAAGATGATCTAAAAAAATATTTCAGTGGAGAGGCACAGGAGTTCACCGTTGAATTGGATATTGTGGGAACTAAATTCGAAATAAAAGTATGGGGCCGCCTCCTTAATATTCCTTACGGGGTGACCAAAAGTTATGGTAATATCGCCACCGAATTAAATAATACCGGAGCTTCACGAGCTGTTGGTCGCGCTAACGGCTCCAACTATATGTCAATTGTTATTCCTTGTCACCGGGTCATCGAATCAAACGGAAAGCTTCGGGGATACGGCGGGGGATTATGGAGAAAAAAACATCTTCTTGAACTTGAAAAGAGTCACT
>CBDUTM010000353.1:0-2619 GCA_965369985.1 uncultured bacterium
CCACGGCGTAGTTTGTTTCCGAACTTGAAATGAAAAGAAATGAATAATTGTTAAGCTCATTCGACTGAGATGTACTTATATGCTTTATCTTTGGATTATCACTCTTTTCCGAAGATCCGTTTACCAGGAGTGTGGCATTAAATTGAGTAAGTTCTATTTTCGTAATAATATCATTTACTTTTGGGTCAAATTCAAAATTCTTGTAAAATATGAAACCGTTTTTTTCACTACTGGAAATATCTTCCAGTACAGTTTTATATAGATCTGAAACGGTGTTTTTTGATAAGGATATTTCAAGAATTTGACCACGAACCTCATCGGTGATGCCAATATCCAGATCAATCATTATTATTATGATCCATTATTTCGGGTCGGGATTGATACCCTTTTAAAACGCTGTAGCTTAAAAGATATTTAATAATATTGAACGCCACCGGTAGTGGAGCAACTTTATAGGTTTTCTTCATCATCCAGAAAAATATCGGGTTAAATATAGTAAGCATCAACGCTTTTTTAACGAAAAATTTTTCAAAAGTATTAATTTTGAATTCATCGGCGAGCACAGGGTGCTTTTTAACAAGATATGGAATAACATTTGCTCCAAAATTCTCAAGAAGTTTGCACGTATCTTCAAGAGACCGCTGCTGGTGGTGAATAGCTTTTGCGGATGAATTGTAGCGTAATTTTAGAGTCACATTACTTTCTATACGCAAGATCAGATCAAGTTCTTCACCTCCCCATTTAGTGATTTTTTCATCAAATCCCCCAACCCCGGTTATCAATTTTTTCCGCAGGGATGCATTCCCGAATAAAAAATATCTATGGCTAAGCTGCTGGTCTTCATCAAATCGTTTCGCGCCGCGCCGGGGATTATTTAAATATCTTGTAAATACTGAGCTCGAATTAATATCGTGAGTTACCTTTCCGACGGAGCCATCCCATTCTCCGTTTTCCATTGGTACCGTATGGCTTTCAACCCAATCCGGTTCAACTTCCATATCGCTATCGAGGAATAGGAGAATATCGCTTTTGGCAATTCCGATTGCTCGATTTCTGGCAGCTCCGATTCCTGAGTTTTTATCCTGCATTATAAGCTGGAGCAAGCTTTCAGTTTTGCGAGAATTCAGGAACTCACGAGTTCCGTCTGTAGATAGATCATCGATGACTATTATTTCAAATTCGGAAGAAGCCATACTCTGATTGTCAAGTGAATGGAGGAGGGGTTCAATAGTTTTAATTGAATTGAATGTCGGAATTATAATGCTTGCTCTGATCAAGTCAGTAATTTTCAACCGGGCTTTTATTATACCACCAAAATCCGTGTGTCAAAATATATAGATTTTCCTCTTTGCCTATATGTTGACACATACATCCTTCTCTCCAGTGCGCTGAGCTGTCTGAGATATATTTGTAATTCTCCATAAACCTGTCATCATAAGCCTCATATTCTATTCCGGAGGGAAGAGCTCTTTTTTCATCTTTATCTAAAAACCGAGAAGGCTCATGGTAGCTCATGCCGGTTATAGAGGTATCCAATATTGACTCAAGGAGAGATTTTGATTTTTGAAATATTCCTTCCTCTCGGGAGCTAAGTCCCGGATGACAGTGGAGCTCATAATGAAATCCGATTTCGTGCCCCATTTTCAATAATTCAATGAGAGAAGTATAAGAATCAATTGCCAACACATTATAATTGTTTGCGTGGAGGCGGATAAATAGTGTTGATTGAATGCCGAGTTCTCCTTCTATCTGAGCAAGCGCACACATTGCGGGAAGGGACATGTCTTCGTCATGTCTCATCAATATAGTTTTTCCGCTTTTGTCGTCGGAGCTCGCATCTTTCATCCTTCTGAATGTGTATCCATCTTCGAGTGCAAACTCCAGAGCCGCTTTATAGTGTGCGTGCGTGAATGCGCAGTTGTCGAAATCAGTTTGATTCAATTCAGTGTTCTCCCATTATACGAGACAGACTTTCACTGCCGCAGTTGAAAATAAGATCTATGATGCTCAGGTTTTCAATAAAATCTCCGAATCGTTGAGGATACTTGATCGGAACATAATTTTGATACTCTAAACCGATTCTCTTTTCCTTAAAGCGCTCTTCGTTCAGATATTGCTTTCCGCCGCTACCTGAAAGATACGAATCGGTATTTAACTCTTCACAATAATTAAGTAAAAGCTCCGTTCCCTTAAGATCGGTCTCCGCCATTTCAGATGCCAATAACAATCGGGTTTCAATGCCTAGCAATTTCTTGATATTATATATGAGTACAATGTTCAATTCAAGTAGAGACTCCGAATTTTCTTTATATGTATCGGTTAGCATTGATTCATATTTTTCAAAAAATGGTGATTTAGAATAATTATATGTTATAGTTTTTATATGAAGTTTTTTCCAGTCAACATTTTTAGAAATTTTCACATCTCGGGAAAGAGTATTGATTTTAGGAGTGGTGACCGGAACTGTCAGCCATTGTTCTCCATCGGCGGTTTTTATTTTGCATCTGTTGTCGTATTCTGATTTTACATATTGAACGGTGTCGAGTAAAATAAACACGTCCACTGAAGCCATTTTATGAAAATATAATGACCAGGGTAAAAAATTAGGTTGGTGAATTG
>CBDUTM010000354.1:0-2618 GCA_965369985.1 uncultured bacterium
CGGTCTCCGTGCTGAACAAATGCCGATACTGTATGGATGCTCACGCAGAGGATCCCAGAGGGGTTCTAACTTTAATTTCGCTACAGTAATTTGGCTCGGAATTGACAGCAAAAATTCCAATTGATCGATCGCTTTGTCATATTCACCGGCAATTACATACAGCTGTGCTAAACCCTCTAATAAATTGGCACCTGCATATGCATCTTTGGATAGAGGTAAGAGATCAGTAGCTTCCAGACTTTTTTCAATCGCCTTTTCCTTTTCCCCTAAACCCGCATAAGCGACGCCTAACTGGAGTAACAAAAAGGAATTCTCTAGATCTTCACTTAGCCGGTCTTCCATTTCTACCTTCGCAGAATCAAAATACGAATGTGCTTTTTCTAAGTTACCTAATCTATAATTAAAATATCCTTTATTCAGAAACCATTTTGCCGTATCGCTTTCTAATAAGTTTAACGCCTCTTCAAATTTCCGTTCATATTGAAAAAGATTTTCTCTCATGCCGACTAATTTATTTGGATCTATGACCTCCATCGCCTCTTCAAGAGCCTTCCGACTTTTAATCAGATCTCCTTCCGATGCTATGGGTAGATTTACCTTCCAGAAGTGACTCGTAAAGGATGTTGGTTTTAGTAGGATTGCACGGTCGATATAGCGTTCAGCCTCTTTCCACTTTCGATTTGCCATATATGTTTGCGCAAGGGCAAGCACTTTTGTATGGGAATGTGGATCCAGGTCAACGGCTTTCTGCATAGATTCAATCGCGCCGGTCCAATTACCATTTCTTCGATACACATATCCTATCACTGCCAACAGATCACTGTTGTTCGGCTCTTTTTCGAGGGCAGGGATTAAATACTTGAGCGCTTCATCATAATTAAGGAAACCCCAATAATGATAATAGCCCAGCGCGAGCAGAACATCTTGATGCTCAGGATCGATCTCCGAAGTCTTATCTATTACTTTCTTTGCTTTTGCAAGACGTTCATCTGTGTGATCCCATCCCCCGAAACCTCTCCAATACATACTCAAATGCGAGATAGCAAGCTGAGAGTACGCCGCAATGAACTCTGGGTCCAATTCAACTGCTTGCTCCAATATTATAATCGCTTCCTCTAATTCTCCTTTTCCGTCACCGGTTGCCGAGTTTTCCCTCATTATCCTTCCCTTTACGAATAGATCATACGCTTCAACGTTATCAGTCGGTTTTTCGTCTATCAGCACTTCTTCCTCAGGGGTAAGCGATGCCTCCAAAGCCGCTGCGATCTTTTTGGCTACGTCACTTTGAATGGCGAAGATATCATCTAACTCTCTGTCGTACGTTTCCGCCCAAATATGTTCGTCTGTTCGGGCGTCAATTAATTGAGCATTTATACGAACCCGGTTTCCACCTCTACGGACGCTCCCTTCGAGAATTGTCGCCACGCCTAATTCTTTTCCAATTTCACGCAAACTCTTCGTGGTATTCTTATACTGCAATATGGAAGTTCGGGAGATAACTTCTAAACTTTTGATCTTCGATAATTGTGTAAGAATATCATCCGTGATCCCATCAGCGAAAAATTCATTTGATAGATCTTCGCTCATATTATCAAATGGAAGAACCGCTATCCTTAAACTACTCGCGTCTTCTTTTGACTCAACCTCGAAAGTACCAAAGTCAAATTTAAGACCAACAATGATTAACACTGTTACGGCGACCGCTACTCCTATCCACTTCATATTGATCTTGCTGGATGCGGGAGACGATTTTTGAGTGTCAGGCACAGCAGTTGTGGACTCTGCTTCGGCAGTTACCGAATAAACTTCCATCTCCTCGTCAACATTCTTTAAATCTTTCTTCCCAAGCGAGTTTAATTTCAATCCCGATTGATTCTTGATATTCTCATATACCTGATGAGAAACACAAATACCCCCTGGTTCAGCCAACGGTTCGAGTCGTGAGGCAACATTAACACCATCACCATATACCTCTTCCCCCTTCATCACCACATCACCTACGTGTATACCGATTCTTACTGACATATCATCTTCTAATTTAAAGACGTGCTGAATCTCAATCGCGGCATTCACCGCCTCTTTAGCGCTGTCAAACCGACAGAAGGTCCCATCGCCAACATATTGTATTATCTCACCGTTGTGCTTATCAATATGAGGCTTCATCAAATCACGGTGCCGTTCGATCAGCTCTCTGGCTTTATCCTCGTCTTCCTGCATCATGGCGGTATAACCCACCATATCGGTGAACATTATAGCGGCCAGTTTACGTTTAGATTCAGATGGCATAATTCTTAGTATCTTCCTAATTAATGAATATTGGAATTAAGTATGAAAGTTAATCTAACGAATGAAATACCACAAGATAAATGATTACCGATTTAGCGCTATAAACGAAAAAAACTTTCTAAATAGAAAGTTCGAGTGGAATAAATATTTGGAGTAGAAGTGTTAGGCTACTGTGCTCATCTCTTTGGCTACTGCCGCCATCTTCTGCTGTGCTTCGATAGATGTAAAGCATTCAAGTGCTCTGGCGTAGTTGGTCTCTGCTGATGCGTCATCGTGTGTCTCACTCTTCAGCCGTGCGATCTCAAGGTAAGTCTCGCCCTTATTGAGTGGGT
>CBDUTM010000355.1:0-2614 GCA_965369985.1 uncultured bacterium
TTCCATATAAAACGCCATTCGGTTTATTATAGGAGAATGCCAATAATACGCTCATAGTTGATAATGGTTGAAAAGATGCTGCTATTATCAGGATTTGTAATATAACATGTGCACCGTCGTATCGTCCGCTATAAAGAAGAACCATTATCCTTTCCGCAAAGAAGATTGCGATTATATTTACAGGTATCAAAACCAGATATATGAAACACAATATTTTTTCGTATAAATCCTTTACATCTTTATTCCGTTCTTCCTGAACGAGTTTTGAAGCGTAAGGATAGAATGTAATATCCAATATCTGCGGAATTGTTTGATAGAATTTATATATAAATTTGGCTGAATTATAGTAAGCTACCTGAACAGGTCCCAATAAATATGAAATCAGATACGAATCTGCAGTATTGGTCGCCATATTCGCCGTCGCACCTCCCACCGTATATTTTCCGAATCCCATAATCTTACTCATCTGATTGAATGAGTATCTGATTTTCATCCTCCTTATGATGTCAATGCTCAAGACCAATCCGACAAGAGCGGAAATAAACGCGGAAAAAGCTGATAGGTAGATTACCTGTGACGCTGATTTGAGATCACCGATTATATTCAGATACAGGAGTCCGATTGTAAGCGTAATGAAATAACTGCCGTTGGCAGCAAATAGTTTAGTGGGCTGACGTTTCGAAATAATTAACCGCTGAGTAAAGCTCCTGATCAGCATCGCACTTAATAACAAAGGAATAGATAAAGATAATAACTCGCCAAAAATTTCCGATTTAAATAACGACGCAATTGGCGTTTTGAATATAATTATTGGAACTATAATTACCGCACTCAGAAAGAATGATAATAGTAGAGAGTTAAATGGAATCAGCTCTTCCCAGTCATCTTTAGAGAGTTCCCTTACCATAAACCTGTTAACCATTGCTCCGCTCACCAGCGTGATGAATTGTACTATACCCTGTGCTAAAACATAAGATCCGAATTCCTCAGATGGCAATACCTTCACAATCAGAAATAGCGCTGCTACGCCGTACAAAAGCTGAAGCATCTGTGTAGCGATAGCCCAGGAGCCTTTATTAAGATGTTTTTCTAATTTGATATTTGCGAATCCCGGATTTTATCTTAAACTAAAGCTACAGTTATTCAACCTGAGTACACGACCTACAAACAAAATCGTATTGAGATCAATAAACATAACTGCAAGTGAGTTTTCATCCGCTGTTACTTCAGTTATAGAAGATTCTCCCGCAAACCATCCCTTTGCAAAAAAGAGAATCAACAGAACGGCGGAGACAACTGCCCAGGAAATTAGCTTCTTTGAAGCAGGTTTTGTGAATACTTCCTCTGTCACGGACCCCTTGGACACAACATCTGTTTCTTGTTGCGCTTCAAACGGTCTAGATACTTTTAAATTTTCTCCAGCAAGACTATAGATTTTTGTGGAATGCTCTACGTTCTTTAGCAATTTTTCGCCAAGAAAAACCGTTTCGATATTTGTTTGATTTTGAATCTCGTCATAGACCTTCTCGGAAATACAAACACCACCTGGTTCTGCCAGCGGCTCAAGTCTTGATGCTACATTAACACCATCTCCATAAACCTCATCGCCCTCCACAACAACATCACCGATATGAATACCTATTCTTAGCGAAAGATTTTTGTCTGATTTAAATTGATTTTGAATCTCATATCCACAATTAACAGCCTCAATTGCGCTATCAAATGTGATGAAAGTGCCATCTCCTACATATTGCAGAATTGTTCCGCGATGCTTCTCAATCAGGGGCTTCATTATTTCGCGCTGTCGCTGGATGAGCTTCCGGGCTTTTACCTCATCTTTTTGCATCAAGGAAGTATAACCCACCATATCGGTGAACATGATTGCGGCGAGTTTTCGTTTGGCTCAGATGGCATCTTACGTCCTTTTAAATATCTAATAAAGATCTTACAAAACTAAGACTAAAAGATACTTCTTTGTTAAATATCTCGCAAGATAAATGATTACCGATTTGATCGCGGTTAGGTGTTTTGATATACGTTTTTGATACACCGAAAATGTGTCTCATAAACCGTCGTTTATAAGACTAAAAATCACCGTCCCAAATCCTATTTTCTCAAAACTTCACGATTTCATGAATTTTGTACTGCGAGAGCGTGTGTCGTAACTACCGTTTATTGGACAGCGTTCACTTCAACAACACCATCTTCTTCGTCTTGACAAAATCGCCTGCTTTGAGGCGGTAGAAGTAGATACCTGATGCCAAATTAGAAGCATCCCATTTCACCGAGTGTTTACCGGCCGTTTTTTCTTCATCTACTAAGCGGGCTACCTCTTGACCATTAAGATTAAAGATAATAAGAGAAATATCAGATCGAGATTGCAAAACGTAGTCGATGGTTGTTATGGGATTGAATGGATTAGGATAGTTTTGAGCTAACTCATACGATCTTATCACCGCTGTTTCTCCGGGAGAAATACCTATAATTGTAGCTGACATTTTCAAATTCCGGACACCCCATTCTAAAATCTCATTATTTAATAATGCACTGCTGTTTTCGAACCTTATGACATTAACGATATCAACAAGATGCTTAGGTATGTTTAATGATTTGA
>CBDUTM010000356.1:0-2611 GCA_965369985.1 uncultured bacterium
CAGAATATCTTGTGGTGCGATAGACCCTTCCGAGAGTGCTTCGCCGGCATAAACGGTATCGCCCGGATGCACGAGGACATGTTTACCATAAGGAACGTTATATTTCTTCTCTTCATCTTCCGAACCCTGGATAATTATCTCCTGAACACCTCGTCTGATCTTACCATAACTGACAAATCCGTCAATTTCGGTGACAACTGCCGGTTCTTTCGGCTGTCTTGCCTCAAAGAGTTCGGCAACACGCGGGAGACCACCTGTAATATCGCCTGCCTTCCGGCTTTCACGGCGTTTCTTGATCAGAATGTCACCCTGTTTTACAGTGTCTCCTTCAACTACCATCAGCTGTGAACGAACAGGGATACGCGCGCTTGTATCCGTTTTCTTTCCTTTTCCGATGATCTCGATCTTCGGAATAAGTTTCTTGTCACGAGACTCAATGATGAACCGTTGTTTTCTTCCCGCTTCATCAGCTTCTTCCTTCAATGTGAGACCTTCTTCGATATCAACAAACTTGATCTTTCCGTCTTCCTGAGCGATGATGACATCCATATCAGGATCCCATCTGAATATTACTTCATCCTTTTCAATGGTCGCTCCATCTTCCTTTAATACACCTGCTCCGTATGGTACATTATAGTTAACGAGAGTTTGACCGTTATCGTTTACAATATGAATTTGCGAATTACGCAATAAGGTGATTTTGCCTTCTTTCCGCATTTTGGTCGCCTTGAAATTCTTATCGTATTGGATTTTCCCCTCTACTTTTGCATGCATCTCTGTCTTGGATGCGATTACGCTCGCCGCTCCACCAACGTGGAAAGTTCTTAGTGTCAGCTGGGTTCCGGGTTCGCCGATGCTTTGGGCAGCCATAACTCCAACTGCTTCTCCGACGAAGACCATCTTACCTGTAGTAAGATTTCTTCCGTAGCATTTTGCGCATAAACCCCGTTTCGCTTCGCAGGTGAGGGCTGAACGGATCGACACCGTTTCTAAAGAGCTGCCTTCCACCGACTCAGCTATCTCTTCGTCAATTTCAACGCCCGCTTTGAACAATAATTCATCCGTGATCGGGTCATATACATCATCGAGCGCTACCCTACCAAGTATTCGATCGCTCAGGAGCTCTTTTACTTCTTCGCCCTCTTTAAGCGCGGAAATGGAAATTCCACGAATAGTTTCGCAATCTTCAATATTGATGACCATATCCTGTGCCACGTCAACCAAACGTCGGGTCAGGTAACCGGCATCAGCAGTTTTCAGTGCCGTATCCGCAAGACCTTTTCGCGCTCCGTGAGTGGAAATAAAATATTCAAGTACGGTCAGACCTTCCTTGAAATTGGATGTGATCGGGTTTTCAATGATCTCACCCGTTCCACCCGAAAGACTCTTCTGCGGTTTCGCCATCAGACCTCGCATACCTGCGAGCTGACGTATCTGTTCCCTGTTACCTCTCGCGCCGGAATCCGACATCATATATACAGGGTTGAATCCGTGTTCTGATTCTTCTAAATGCTTCATCATAGCTTCACCGATCTTGAGACTTGTAGAAGTCCAGATATCGATAACCTTATTATAGCGTTCACCGTCAGTGATTATTTCCGCTTCATATTGACCCATTATCTGCTTCACCTGTTTCCGGGCAGCTTCAACGAGATCATCTTTTTCAGGCGGGATCACTACATCACCGAGACCGAACGATATACCACCCATGGTGGCAAATTTGAATCCGAGCCTCTTTAAACCGTCAAGGAATGTTACAGTTTCAAAGTTACCCGAGATCCTGAACGCTTCGCCGACGATCTTTTCTAAATGCTTCTTCGTGACAACTCTGTTTACATATTCCAATTCCTTCGGAACGACAGAGTTGAATATCAATCGACCCGGTGTGGTTTCAAACATTGCGCCGTCTTTACGAACATTTATGATGGCGTGCAACCCTACGTACTCATGATCATACGCAATTAATGCCTCTTCGGGTGAGCTGAAGTTCATTCCCTCGCCTTTGGCGCCGGGTAAAGTTTTCGTAAGATAATAACATCCCAATACCATATCCTGCGAAGGAAGCGCTATCGGCATTCCGTGCGCCGGTGAAAGAATATTATGACTCGCTAACATCAGCACTCGAACTTCCATTTGTGCCTCAAGAGAAAGCGGCACGTGAACCGCCATTTGATCTCCATCAAAATCAGCGTTGAACGCCGCACATACAAGAGGATGGATCCGAATTGCTCTTCCATCAACCAATACAGGCTGAAATGCTTGAATTCCTAACCTATGTAAGGTAGGAGCTCTGTTGAGCATGATCGGATGATCTTCAACTACTTCTTCAAGGACATCCCAGACCTGAGATTCCTTATTTTCCACCATCTTCTTGGCGCCTTTGACAGTCCGTTGATAGCCTCTTTCAATAAGCTTGTGGATGATGAACGGCTTGAATAATTCTATCGCCATCTCTTTCGGTAATCCGCACTGATGGAGCTGGAGATCCGGACCGACGACAATTACCGACCTGCCGGAATAGTCCACTCTCTTACCGAGGAGATTCTGACGGAACCTTCCCTGTTTTCCTTTGAGCATATCAGAAAGGCTCTTCAGGAGTCTGCGGGTTCCG
>CBDUTM010000357.1:0-2604 GCA_965369985.1 uncultured bacterium
AATATGATCCGAATTCACCTGAAGATTTTATTGTTTTTGATACGACGGGCGGAATATTGGCAGGTTCTGAAGGTCACGGAGGAAGTTCAGGGTTTGTCGTGCTAGATGATATTAGCGAAGATGCAGACGGCAATCTTTGGTTGGCGAACGCATTCGCAGAAACAGATAGACATTTAATCGCTTTTGACCCGGAACGAAATTTTCACTATTTTAGCACCAGCTCGGGACTATTAAACGGAGTTCTTCGCGCAATTTCAATCGACAGTAAAGGTCTTATCTGGTTGGGTTTTCAAGCAGATTCGGAGACTTTTTTACCTCAGGGAGGGTTGCAGGTGCTCGATTATGCCGGCACACTTGCCGATCAATCTGACGATAGTTGGTTCAATATCACTAAAACGGATGGGCTTGAAAGTAACATCGTAAATGATATTGTGGTCGATAAAGATGATGTAGTATGGATAGCCGTTGTGGGCGGTGTACATAGACTGGTTATTCCTTTCGAATTATCCAAAGCAAACTTGAGAGCAAGTCTTTCAAGCATTATCCCTATCGTATCAGACCATAATGTTCAAAGGATCGAAGTGGATAATCGCAATAATAAGTGGTTTGCAACTGAGACCGGAGGAGTAAAAGTTTTGCTTACGGACAACACCTGGTTGAACGGAAATGAAGGATTTACCACTAATAACAGTCCTCTGCTTTCCGATAACGTAACATCGATTGAATTCGATCCGTCAAATGGTGATGTATTTATAGCAACTCTGAAAGGGATTTCGATTTTGAGAACGCAATTTGCCGATCCGCTGGAAAGCTTAGCAAGTGTAAGAACTTATCCGAGCCCGTTTATAATTCCCGCCTCCAATGATATGGTCATTGATAATCTTGCCGATGGAGCAAGTATAAAAATTCTCGATATTAATGGTGATCTAATCAGAGAGCTAACAGCCGGCACAGGAGAGATCAAGGGACGCCAGGGATTTTGGGATGGAAGGGATGATAATAATAGATTAGTTGCGAGCGGGATATACTTAGCGTTTGTTTTCACTAATACCGAATTAAAGGCAACAACTAAGATAGCTGTTGTTAGGCGTTAAAAGCTAGAATTTAGCCAGTTCCTCCACTACTTCTCGAACAAGTTTTTTCTTTTCATTATATGGAATAAAAGCGCTTTTAAATCCATAAATTATTATCTCTTTAAAATCGTCCATCTCAAACCCGTAATACTTATTTGCAACCATAAATTCTTTTGTTACAGTCGTATCTGAAACTAAAAGATTGTCCGTGTTAATGGTGACTCGTAATCCGAGTTCGTAGTAAGTCTTGATAGGATGTGATTCGAAACTGGAAACACTCCCTGTCTGGACATTAGAAGTGATACACATTTCAAGAGGAATTCTGTGATCGTTTATGTAGTTCAAAAGGTCTCCATCCTCACGAGTTCGAGTTCCGTGTCCTATCCTGTGAGCGCCGCAGTAATGAATCGCCTGATGAATACTCTCAGGGCCGTAAGCTTCTCCGGCATGAATAGTAAGATTCAGGTTATTGTTCAGTGTAAGATAGAATGCTTCCATATGGTCCTTTGCAGGATAATTTTCTTCTTGTCCGGCGAGATCAAATCCCACGACACCTCTATTTTTAAACGCGACGGCTAGCTCAGCTAAAGTAAGAGAAGTGGCTCCTCCTATACTTCTGATACCACAAACAATTATACCGGTAATAATCCCATATTTTAATTCTGCCCGATGCAACCCTGCTTTGGTGGCTTCAATTGTTTCTATCAGAGTAAGCCCTTGTTCAATATTTAAAACGGGAGAAAATCTTACTTCCAACAACCTTACACCGTCGTTCCACTGATCTTCCGCTAATTCGAATGCGACTCTTTCGATAGCAGATGCGGTTTGCATAACGCTCAGAGTTAAATCAAATACTTTTAGATAATCAGCGAGACTTTTATTTTTCCCTCGCCCTGCCTGCATTATTTCCTTTAAATCATCAACGTTATCCGCAGGTAGTTTCACTCCCTGATCTTCCGCAAGCTCTAATACCGTTTCTATCCTCAAAGATCCGTCAAGATGGCAATGTAAATCCGTTTTTGGGAGAGCCTTTATTACATCTTCTGATATTTTAAGGTTACTACGATTCATATAAATCCCTATTGTAAAATGGTGCAAAAGCTGAAATCAGGGCATATTTAAAACTTAATTTCCTGGTAATCTTGTCATTAGTCAAAACTCCGAACACACCCTGATTGCTTCTAACATCCGAGATGTCCGAATATTTGTCGATTGCGATTCCAAGGCTCTCACCATTTTCATATACTGAACGGGCAAGGCTTTCAGGAACACTCAAGTTTGGCGAAGAACCGAAATGAATTTCCGATCCGTTATAAACTGCAGCCCATCCCTGAATAAACGTGACCTTTTTCCCCTCTATAATGTTTTGATGAAATCCACCCTCCATACCGATATAAAAATCAGCCTGTTCATTTAATTTATCCATATCATTTTTCAAAGTATAAGCTCTATTCACGGCTCCCTTAATAATCTCGCTTTCTGAAATAGGAGTTTCGCTCACTCCAGATTCAATACTTTTCGAAACCATCGT